>NZ_JBPVTR010000020.1:0-271217 GCF_051851455.1 Pseudochrobactrum albidum | reverse complement strand
TTATCAATCTGATCATAGGCACGGAAATCACCAAAGAACTTGGTGATAGCAGCTGTCAACGAGGTCTTACCATGGTCAACGTGACCGATAGTGCCGATATTGACGTGCGGTTTGGTACGTTCAAATTTGCTCTTTGCCATCGCTGTCGCTCTCTTTCACCACAACGCTAAAACTAAACGCGCTGCAACAATTTTAATTGCCATATAACCAATCCCGTAGGCTATTGCCACAGGATATTATATAGTAGAACTAAAGCCCCGCACCGTCTCCGGACCGGAACTCTTCAACTCGCTTCCGGCTTAAGCTTTATTCAAAGCCCGCCAAGTTACTACACGCCATACCGCTCTGAAAATAAACTGGAGCGGGTAGCGGGAATCGAACCCGCGTATTCAGCTTGGAAGGCTGCTGCTCTACCATTGAGCTATACCCGCGCACTCATAAACTCCTGCTCTGGCAGTGGTGGAGGAGGTTGGTTTCGAACCAACGTAGGCTAAGCCAGCGGATTTACAGTCCGCCCCCTTTAACCACTCGGGCACTCCTCCGGAAACTCACTGCAAGCAGAGTTGAGCGACTAGGCATTCCATTCACTGCAACCCCGTAGCCTTTGGCTCGTTTGTCACTGTGAACGAGGCGGGTTATGCCGATAACACCCTGATAAGTCAACAGGTCTTTTCGAAAAAAATGCACAAAATTTTTGTCACCTGTCATTCATCCACAATATCAGCCATTTCGGGGCAGCAGTTTTTTAACAGGATACGGCGCTGCTTAAAAAATTTCATCCGCCAATGAGGGAAACATGCTACCGCGCAACCATGAAAACCGGTATAAAAAGCCCATGAAAGATAAAAAATCGCCACCGGACGCATCCGGCCCCTCCTCCGGCAGCCCTAAAGATTCGCATTATGCGCGTCTGCGGCGCCAGTTTCGTGATCATAAATCAGGCGGCAATCAGCAATCTGGTGCCACGCGGCAATTTTCCAGAGGCAAGCCTGTCAAAGGCATAGCTCCGGAAAATGGTACTGTGCGCCTTTACGGATTGCACACGGTAAAAGCAGCCATTGAAAACCCGCGCCGGCAGATTTTACGCATGATGGTGACAAAAAATGCATTATCCCGCCTTGAACTGGATGATGCAACGCTTGCCCGCCTTGCGCCGGAAATTGCAGAGCCGCGCGATATTGATGCCTTAACCGGTTCTGAGGCCGTACATCAGGGCGTCATGATTGAAGCCGCACCGTTAAAACCACGCAAATTGCACGATCTTCAGCAAGGAAAACTGATTCTGATTCTGGATCAGGTTACAGATCCGCATAATGTCGGCGCCATTTTGCGTTCAGCCGTAGCTTTTGGCGCGGATGCGCTGATTACCACTTCGCGTCACAGCCCGATGGAATCAGGCGTATTGGCCAAATCAGCCTCCGGCGCATTGGAAATGATTGATCAGATCGAAGTGCGCAATCTCGCCGAGGCGATTCTTGAGCTGCATGAACTGGGCTATATGACAATAGGCCTTGATTCTGAAGGCCCGCTGGAAATGGAACAAACACTCAAAGGTGAAAAAATTGCCTTGGTGCTGGGTGCTGAGGGTAAAGGTCTGCGCCAGAAAACCCGCGAAACAGTGAGCGCCTTGGCACGGCTTGATATGCCGGGCGCAATTAAATCGCTCAATGTCTCCAATGCTGCGGCAATCTCCCTTTATGCGGCACAGCGTTTTCTGGCCAGATAACGCGCCTGCCGCCGCAAACCGGCAAAATGCCCGCACCATAAAGATCAGGCTTTTAAAAATAATTGCGGAGTATCTGTAACGATACTCCGTTTCTTTATGAGGCTATCAATTATGCTAGCCGCATTTTTACAAAATGCATAAAACACTCAGGCCGTTGCGATATAATGTTTGATCTCTTCAGCTTCCTGCTCAGCCTGCTCAATACGGCGTTTAACAACGTCACCGATTGATATAATACCTGCCAGCTCGCCTGCATCATCCACAACAGGCAAATGGCGAAAACGATGGCGCGTCATCATTTCCATCACATAATGCACCGTATCCTGTGGCTTGCAATGCAACACCTTGGTGGTCATGGCTTTTAAAACGGGCATTTGCAGTGCCTGCACGCCATGATTGGCACAGGCCCGCACAATATCGCGCTCGGAGAGAATTCCGGTAAATTTGCCCTGCCCGTCTTTTACCAGCAATGCACCAATACGGTGTTTGGAAAGCTGCCTTGCCGCAGTTTCCAGGCTGTCTTCTGCTCTGACAGTAAAAACTGTGCTGCCCTTTTGTTCCAGAATCGCCCTTACAGTCATTATCTCCTCCCGCAGAGCATCTCCTGTTCAAATTATTTTAATTTAAGAAATACCCTGACCAATTGTTTTTGATAATCCCGATCACAGGATAACACATAAATATATAAAGCCATAAGGGATATGTATCAGGCATGCATGTCCGGAATAAACCGGAAAATTCCGGCCGGTCTTTAACCGCGGCGGCGCAATAATAAGGCGATACCAAAAAATCCGGCAGCAAAACCGCCTATATGCGCTTCCCACGCAATTCCCGAAACGCCACCAGGTGCTACCGAATAAAGCCCTGTCACCACATTGATAATCATCCAGAAACCGACAAATATCAGCACGCTGCGGTTTTGCAATGTCTGTGCAATTGAAAGTATCGGCCCGCCAAAAGCAGGAATCTGCCGGCCGCTTTCATTATAATATATCACGCGACGAAAACCGAAGCGTGCCGCAGCTCCCATCATGCCCGATATAGCACCTGATGCCCCCACCAATGGAATATTGCTCTGCGGATGCAGGGCAAAATGGGTAAAAGCAGCGATAATAGCTGTAACACCCCAGAAAATCAGAAAGATTTTGGTGCCTGTGCGCCCCGCCAGCGGCGAGCCGAATGCCGCAAGCCACACACAATTTACCGCCAGATGCGCAAAACCGCCATGCATGAAAGAATAGCTCAGTGCCGTAAACCATGCAGAAGGATCTGAAAAACCGTTGCCAAGGCTGAAACGCGCCGGAATAAAAGCCAGATTGACCAGCATCCAGATATATTGCGAAACGCTGACCAGATAAGTTTGAATCACATAAACCGCTGCACATAGCCCGATCAGTGCCACCACCACCGGCGGCATATTAAAAACAGGCTGAGATTGTTGCTGCCTTGGCCTCGGATACGTTTCATAATCCGGATTCTGCATTCTTTCCTCTTATTATTTTGCCATCACGCACCGAAAAGGACGCAAATTTCATATTCCCGTCATAATTATAATGCTGGCAGAAAATCAACATCTCCTGTGTGGGCGGCTATTAAGGCAAAATCAAGTGCAAAACCATGCAGGAAACGGCTGAAACGGAAGCAAAGCATTAACCATAAATTTTATTGTTCGTGGATGTTATCGCCGCGAACATGGCTTGTTTACATTCATCTGCGCATATTACCACACATGCACAAGGCATGGCCGGTACATATGTAACAAGCCTATAGCTGCAGATGCGGCAGAGAGTATGAAATATCGCCATAGCGGTTTTTTTAAAAAAGCCGGGCACAGGTTTTTGGAAGACAAAAGCCATTATTCTGCCGTAACTCAGGCGTCTGGCATTTGCGATGCCCAAAAGTGCGAAGCGGTTTTGCGTGCATAACTGCACAAGAACACAGCATAATGAGGATAATAGTCAGATCATGAAACATGATTGGACAACTGATCTGCTCACTTATTGGGACAAGTTGCGCGGCAGCCGCGCAGCACCGGATCGGTGTGACATCAGCCCTCGTGCACTTGGCAGCAAATTGCCCAATATTTTTATTCTGCGCAGCGGTGATGAACAGGCGCTGTCATCAGCCTCAGCCGCGCATATGCCCGATATTCCCCCTGCCCGCCAATGGCAGTTCCGCCTTGCGGGCACCCGCCTTTGCACATTTTACGGGCGGGAATTGCGTAATATGCGCTTTCTCTCGCTCTGGCATGATGATATCCGCCCATGGCTTGCTGAACAACTGCATCTCTCAGGGCTGGATTATCGCCCGCTGCGGCTGGAGCATACCGGCATAACACTTGCTGAAAAGACCTGTCATTTTGAAACCCTGCTGCTCCCGCTGCATGAGGCGGACGGAACACTGGCATGGATCGGCAGCATGATTCCGCTGGAACAACCGCTCTGGCTTGGCAGTGAACCCCTGATCAGCAATCTTATCGGCCTTGAAACACAAGAAGATCATATCAATTCGCGGGCAGGCTCACAGGAAGCGGGAATAAAATCCGTCTTGCAGATATTGCTGGAGCGCCATCATGACTTTGTGCCGCAACAAGCAGCCGTGGCTACGAAGGCAAATATGACCGCCCGGGCAAATATGGCAGCACAGGAAGAAAACACACTGCAGACAACACTCTGCCAAACCCGGGATAATCCGCGCCCTGCAGCAACAGGCAGCGCCAATATTCCCGTTGCGGATACGGCCTTTTCCCGTGCATTGCTGCCCCAGCTTGGTGCATTAATGCCGCCGGCGCATCCGGCAGGGCGTCAGCAGGCGTCAGAACCGGCGGCCTCTGTCAGCACTTCCCACACGGGCGGGCACAATCCGGCAATGCCATTAACTGTTGCCGATCTCATCCGCAGCATTCATGAAGCCAAGCCTCAGGCTGAAACCGCCCGCCAACAACGCAAACCTGCGCATTTAACGCTTATAAGCGGCGGCAAGGATAAAGCCTGAACCGGTGGCAATATTATATCCGGTCATTCACTTTTTAAAATGCTCAAGATCAGCGCCGGTGTTCTGCGTGTAAAAGCTGTTCAAGACAGCCATTTCTGCGCCAATATCAGGCTCAGCATCGGCTCAAGCCGGTAATTTTTTGATTTTTCAAAACAAAACACACCGATTGCACGTTTTTTATCAACAGAAGCCTTTTATAGTTATCAAAGGCTGAATGATCAGCACCATAATTATTAAGCGTTACAAAATATTCAGGTAAATATAAGCTTTACAATGCATAGCGCCCTGATACCGGCTGTTAACCAGCGCCTGTGCAAAACCATGCATTTTCAACCCTCGATTAACCGCAACACTTTCTGTTAACCGCAAGATTTCACAAAATGGCAATGGAAGTGAATTTTGTGTTCAATAAGTCTTGATTTTCATTAAATCACTGATTTTACAAGCAGTTAAGGTTTATGAAAACACACATCTTCATTTACTTTGTCTTATTCATATCCCTTTGCAACCCGTCAATATCTCACTGCCATTGTGCCCTCAACAAGGAGCGTCACAATGTATAACAAGACAGCACATAAAAAGAGCGCCAATGGCACAACAGCTCACAAGAAGCTGGCCATTGCGCTTTTGCTGCTTACAACAACATTTTTTAGCACCGCCCCGGCCTCTTTTGCCGAACAGGCTGCCGATCCGTGGATGAAGACGACAGGTCGCACAACCCAACCCGTCGGGCATTATGATTTCTGCAAAATCTATAAAAATGAATGTAACCAGATCAGCCTCACACAAAACCCGCTCAGATTGACACAGCCCGTATGGGCAAAAATCCAGCAGGTTAATATGGCCGTCAACACAACCATTGAACCGCGTACAGATATGGAAATATGGGGCAAAGAAGAAGTCTGGTCATATCCGACGCAATATGGTGATTGTGAAGATTACGTTTTGCTCAAGCGCCGTATGCTGATCGAGGCCGGCCTGCCGGTAAACACATTGCTGATCACTGTGGTGCGTCAGCAAAATGGTGAAGGCCATGCCGTGCTGACCATCCGCACAGATCGCGGTGACTTCATTCTCGATAATCTTGAAGATAGTGTAAAACCCTGGCACCAGACCAGCTATACTTTTCTCAAACGCCAATCTGCCCGCCACAGCGGCCAATGGGTTGATATTCGCCATGATCCGCACATGCTGATGAGCAATATTCCCACCTCTGCGCTTGGTAAATAAAAGCCATATTCGCCATACATATAAAAAACGCGGCTTTTCACCCCAAAGCCGCGCTTTTTATCCGTTTTTTAGAACTTTATCCGTTTTTTTAAAACATGGCAGCAAATGTTTTAAGGCGCTATTTCCATACCGCGCCGAAAACGTTGACCATTGGCCACATAGCTTTGGGCAGAAGCGCGCAATTTTTCAATCTCATCATCTGAAAGTTCACGCATTACACGGGCGGGGGAACCGATAATCAACGAATTATCCGGAAATTCCTTGCCCTCTGTTACCAGGGTACCGGCGCCAACCAGCGAGTTTCTGCCGATTTTAGCGCCGTTCAAAATAATCGCTCCAATCCCGATCAGGCTGTTATCACCTATGATACAGCCATGCAGCATGGCGCGGTGACCAATCGTACACCCCTCACCAATTGTCAGCGGAAAACCAATATCCGTATGCAGCACACAATGTTCCTGCACATTGCTGTTTTTACCGATATGGATAAGCTCATTATCACCACGCGCCACCACACCAAACCACAGACCGGCATTTTCACCAAGCCGCACCTTGCCGATCAATGTGGCATCCGGCGCAATCCAGTTGCTTGGCCGATGGTCAAATTGCGGGGCATGGCCGTCAAGAACATAAACAGGCATGGTTATCTCCTTTTAACACAAATTCTGTTGCCCTGCTGATCACCAATAGGCATCCGGCGCGCTGTTGTGCATCACTTCATTCAGGCGGCGCTGCGTGGCTGTTGTTATCCCTTCCGGCAGGGCATCAAGCGGAAAAAACCGCGCCTCTGCAATCTCCTTATCCGGCAGGCGCGGCTTTGCCTGCAAAAACGAACGGCAAACATAAAGCGCCACATGATCGCGATTGGTAACTTGTTGATTTTTATACAAGCCAAAAAGCTGCGGCGGCGCGCTCAATGCAATATTCCCCTCTTCCCGCAGCTCCTTTATCAGCGCTTGTTCAAAGGTTTCGCCGCGCTCCACGCCTCCGCCGGGCAAATGCCAGCCTTTAACATAAGTGTGCCGCACAAGAAAAACCTGTCCGCGCGCCTCATCCAGCACCACTGCGCGCACACCAAGTGTCATCGGGCGGCGCAATAAAAAATAAATATGAAACAACCGGCTTTTAAGTTTCATCAATTGTCTTTACTAAAAATAACAGGCAATAAATCACAGGATATTCCACTCTCAGCCTGTTCTTTGTGAGCTTTTTTGATTGACTATACAAGGCTGAAAGCTAAATCATTCTCCGATGTTCAGACTGGCTCATATTTCAGATATTCATCTGGCGCCCCTTCCGCAGGTGCGCCTGCACGAACTGGCATCCAAGCGTATTACCGGTTATATCAACTGGAAACGCCATCGCAAAAGCGCAATGCATGACCGCGTGCTGGAAAATCTTATTCAGGATATGCAGAGCCGCCAGCCCGATCATATTGCCATAACCGGTGATCTGGTCAATCTCGCACTCAATCTGGAAATTGATAACGGCTATGCATGGCTGCAACAGCTTGGCGCAGCGGAAGATGTTTCCTTTGTGCCCGGCAATCACGATGCCTATGTGCCCGGCGCATTGGACAAAGCCTGCCGCAAATGGGAGCCGTGGATGCGCGGCGATCATATCGACAATCACGGCAAGCGCCCGCAATTTCCCTATATGAGAGAGCGTGATGGCGTGGCAATCATCGGCGTCAGCTCGGCACGTGCCACAGGCCCCTTCATGGCCAGCGGCGATTTTTTGCCCCCGCAGGCTGCACGCCTGAAGCAATTATTGCTTGAAGC
Source organism: Pseudochrobactrum albidum (assembly GCF_051851455.1). Lineage (NCBI taxonomy): Bacteria > Pseudomonadati > Pseudomonadota > Alphaproteobacteria > Hyphomicrobiales > Brucellaceae > Pseudochrobactrum > Pseudochrobactrum albidum. The sequence continues at coordinate 263,486 of NZ_JBPVTR010000020.1, read as the reverse complement.
CGGTCAAAAAGGCCTGTGCCGTGTGGTTCTTATCCATCATCCGCCGGTGCGCAATGCAACCCCTGCCTATAAACGGCTGTTTGGTATTGCACGCTTTCAAAAAATTATCCGCGAGGCCGGTGCCGAACTCATCCTGCACGGACATACCCATCTGGCTACCTATAATGAAATAACAGGCATAAACGGCACCATTGTGCCGGTCATTTGTGTGCCTTCCGCCAGTCAGGCGCCTTATCCGCAAGGGCAGGAAGGGCATAAACCGCCAGCGCGCTACAATCTTTTTTCCATTGAAAAAACACAGGAGCCGCAAAGCTGGCACTGCCTGTGGCAGCAATACGGCCTTTCCGGCGAAAGCATTCAGATAAAACTGCTTGATGAGCGCATGCTAAAACTTGGCCAAGCCAGACAGATACAGGCTGTCTGACACATTTTATACCGGCAGGGACAGTCTGATTCCATAATAGCGAAATATCAGCGCCAAAGCCGCACATCCCAGAAAAGCCCCCATTAAAAACCAGAAAACACCGCCCCAAAACGGTTCTTTATGCACCTCTGTCTGCAAAGGCGCGGGTTCGGCCTTTTGCCCGTCTTGCTGCGCTTTTGGTTCAGTTATAGCGGTTAGCGGCTCATCCATTTGCCGCTGGCGCTCCAATATCCGCGCGGCAATATAACGGGTTACCGCATCGGCAATCCGGCTTTTATCTGTATCTTCCGCCAAGATCACACGGCCGCAACGGCTATCACGCACAAATTGATAGCTGCGCAAATCCCGGCCAATCATCACAAAAGCACTGGCATCAAGCCAAAGTCGCGGGCGCATCCCCCTCCCCAGGCAAAAATCCCACTGCGCATCATCATCCGGCACAGCATCAAAAACCGGTTGCAATTCCTCCAGCAAAAGTTCAAGGCGAGCAATAGAGGCCACACGTATATCTGTCACACTATCCAGCCGGTCAGCCTCATCCGCCCGCATCTGTCGAATGGCGGCTTTAAGGCGCTCATGTCCGGCAACAGAGTGTTGCGGCATATGATCTGCTCCTTCTGGCTGCACCATGATTTGCTGATTGTCCTTATTCATGCTCACCGCCTTTGCTCAATCCTCCGGTATAATGGCATTAACTTGCATGACGATTTTATGACTATAAAGCTATGAATCATAAAAAAGACCCGAAATCATCTGATTTCGGGTCTTTTTCATTAAATTGCAGCCGGATTTATTTCAAAAGGCGGTTAGCAGCAGAAACAATTGCCGCCAAAGATGAGGTCACAATATTATGGTTAACCCCAACACCAAAGACCGATCCGCCGGGATGGGCAAGCTCCACATAGCTGATGGCAGAAGCATCAGATCCCCGCTGCAAGGAATGTTCTGAATAATCAGCCACAGAAATATGAATGCCGATATGTTTGGACAAGGCATCAATAAAGCCATCCACAGGGCCGGTGCCGCGCCCTTCAATGGTCTTTGTCACACCATTATCAATAATATCAGCCTGCATAATACGCATGGCCTTATTATCCGGATCGGCATAGGTGTGATGATCAACAAATTCCAGACGTGAACCCGGCTGGCTCACATAGGTTTTCTTGAATTCCTCATAAATGCGCTGTGCCTGCAGCTCCTTGCCTTCATCATCCGTAATCTGCTGAATAATCTCGCGGAATTCCACCTGCATTTTACGCGGCAGATTCAGGCCGTAATCCTGCTGCAGAATATAAGCAATGCCGCCCTTGCCCGATTGGGAATTGATGCGGATAATCGCTTCATAAGAGCGTCCCACATCCTGCGGATCAATCGGCAGATAAGGCACTTCCCAAACCGGTGTATTGGCGCCTTTCTTGGCTTTCATCCCCTTATTGATGGCATCCTGATGCGAGCCGGAAAAGGCCGTATAAACCAGTTCGCCCACATAAGGATGACGCTCCGGAATAACCAATTGATTGGAATATTCGTAAACTTCCTTCATGCGGTTGATATCCGAGCAATCCAGCTCCGGATCAATGCCTTGCGTAAACATATTCAGCGCCAGCGTCACAATATCCACATTGCCGGTGCGCTCGCCATTGCCAAACAGAGTGCCCTCCACGCGGTCCGCACCCGCCATCAACCCCAGTTCAGTGGCCGCAATACCGGTGCCGCGGTCATTATGCGGATGCAGCGAGATAATCAGATTTTCGCGATTATCGAGATTGCGGCACATCCATTCAATCTGATCGGCATACACATTCGGCGTATTCATTTCCACGGTGGAAGGCAGGTTGAGGATCAGCTTGTTTTCAGCTGTTGGCCTGATAATTTCTGTCACCGCGTTACAGATTTCCAGCGCCACCTCCAGCTCGGTACCGGTAAAGCTCTCCGGAGAATATTGAAAACGATAGCCGCCGCCGGCCTTGGCAGCCATATCCATAATCATCTTGGCGGCATCGGTGGCAATTTGTTTAATGCCTGCAACATCCTTGCCAAATACCACACGACGCTGCAATTCACTGGTGGAATTATAGAAATGGATAATTGGCGACTTTGCGCCTTCCAGTGCCTCAAAAGTGCGGGTAATCAGCTCCGGACGGCACTGCACCAGCACCTGCAAATCCACATCATCCGGCACATCGCCATGTTCAATCGCCCAGCGGCAGAAATCAAAATCGGTCTGGGAAGCAGATGGAAAGCCAATTTCAATTTCCGGAAATCCCATATCCAGCAACAGGCGGAACATCCGCGCCTTGCGGTCATGCCCCATCGGATCAATCAGCGCCTGATTGCCATCACGCAGATCAACCGAACACCAGATCGGCGCTTTTTCTATCATTTTAGAAGGCCACTGGCGATCATGCAGCACCGTTGTTCTGAATGGTACATATTTTTCAGCGGCAATCGGCATGCCCTTGCGGGAGGATTTTTGTGCGGAAGTCATATTGGTCATCTTTTAAATCTCATCAGCAAAACAGCAGCTTGTTTATATCCTGCTGTAACAGACCCTGTCGTGCAATTCTGAAATGATGTTTACAGCTGCAATAAGGGCGCTATTAAAACGGGTTTTCTGACCGGAGCATGAGTCTGACGGCTCTTTACGACCGCCGGACGCTCCAATCAACGAGCCCGGCGATCGCCGCTAAGGCCGAGGAGAAGTAGAAGCGAGAATTCACGCGCACAGACACCAGCGCCGGTAAAGGCCTGATCTGCTCCAAAGCTCTGACAAGAGCTGATATAGTGATGCGCGTTGTTCATACGGCAAATGCTATACGGCCTGAAATCAACTTGCAAGAGATTTAATCTAAAAACATATTCGCACAACACCAATCAGCCACCCAAAAACGCCGCAAAATAAAATACGGCGTTTTGTTAATGAAATCAGCAGGTTATTTTCACGTCACGCAAAAGGCACTGCGGCAGTTCCCGGGGGCAGCTTGGCCTCATTTTCCGGCTCTACATGAATAACAATACGGCAGTTTTCAAATTTTTCCTGCAAGGCATCTTCAATCCGGTCACAAATAATATGTGAGTCGCCAACCGTCATATCCGCTGCCACCACCAGATGAAATTCAATAAATATCACCCGTCCGGCAATGCGGGTTTTCAGGTCATGTACCTCCAGCGCGCCTTCTGCATTGGTGGAAATAATATCACGGATTTGCATTTCCTCCTGCGGCTCCACGCCCACATCCATCAGCCCCTGAACAGAGGAATTGATAACATGCCAGCCCTGCCAGAGAATATTCAGCGCCACAATCATTGCCAGTAACGGATCAAGAATTGTCCAGCCGGTGATAATGGCAGCAATTAACCCTGCCAGCACGCCTGCAGATGTTATTACATCTGTCATAATATGTTTGCCATCGGCCAACAGTGCGGGAGACTTATGCGCCCGTCCGGTGCGGATCAGCAACCCCGCCCATAACATATTGATAAATGCCGCCAGCAAGTTAATGCCCAGACCAATCCACGGCTCATCCATTGTGCGCGGATGTGCAAACGCATTCCATGCCTCGCGGCAAATCAGCAATGCAGCGACAACAATCAGCACGCCCTCCACCACCGCCGAGAGATATTCCGCTTTATGGTGACCATAGGGATGATTGCCGTCAGCCGGCATAATACTGACACTGATCGCCCACCATGCGCCTACAGAGGCAATCACATTGACAATTGATTCAAGCGCATCAGAATAAAGCGCAACAGAACCGGTCAGAAGATAGGCCAGATATTTAAGCGCCATAACCCCGATGGCCACAGGGATTGTCCAGGCAGCAAGCCGCCGGATTTTTATATTAGCGTCCATATCCAAACCTTTTTAGTTCAATAATAAATGCCGCAGTTCAGGCTCAAATTTTTGATATAAATGCGTTTACAGCAAATATGGCGGCAGAGCCGGTTCCAACCATTCAATCCGCCCATATCCATTCAATATCCTGTCTGTTTTGCAGGTGGTGAATGCACAATAACGGGCACAACGCACATAGCGGCATTCAAAACCACCTTGAAATCAGCCTCTGATCAAGCACAGGCTGTGACTATGCTTTTTAAACCAATTATTGCCAATTCCCAATGCCGGAAACAGAAAACATGCATTTGCAGGCTGTTTTTTGCTCCGGATGCAACTGCTTTCCAGTTAGCGTCAAATCCACATTATATAAATGAATTCAGAGGTTTAAAATAAAGCGTGTTGCAAATCATTTGCATTGATTACTTTAGGTTTTGCCTGCTCGAAACACAAACCCGCATCTTCCGGAAACCCGGGAAAAAGCCGTGAAAAGCTGCGGCTTTAAATATCCTTAAATTTGGGTTATAAGCAGCTTGTAATCATCCACGCATCATCAGCTTGGCTCGCATTATCGGCCCGGATTTTTGTATTCCGGTTCACTTGAACCGGCAATGCTGTGCGCTTCCTGCGTGCTTCACGGCTTTGTCACCACAATCTGCGGCCTTTACCCTGCAAAATTAGCGTAAGGATCAGCGCATTTTTCAGGCGGCAATATGCGTTTTCAGCCATGCCAATGCGGCAATAAAAACAATTCAGCCCCTGCGCCCAATGCGGCGGCGCGCTGACAGAACAGCAACTGAAAGGCTGTTAAGTTAAAATGCAACGTCTTGCACGTTTTAAACAACTAATTTTACGACGCTCTATTCTTGTCACGATTTTCATCGGCCTTTTCGGCATTATTATCGGGCTGTTGTCGGGCTCAAGCGCCGTTATTTTTGATGGTCTGTTTTCCTCCACCGATGCCGTGATGTCGATCCTTGCCTTGTTTGTGGCACGCCTGCTCACCAGTGAAGGCACGCGGCGTTTTCAGCATGGTTTCTGGCATATTGAGCCGCTGGTGCTCGCTTTTAACGGCGTGGTGCTGATCCTGTTTTGCCTTTATGCATTTATCAATGCCGTCAGCACCCTGCTGCATGGCGGATCAGAGCTTAATTTTGACTGGGCAATCATCTATGCAGCCATTGTCTGCATCATCTGTTTTATAATGATGGGCTATCAGCATCGCATCAATAAACGGCTTAAATCCAGCTTCATCCTGCTGGATACACAAAGCTGGCTGATGACAGCCCTGATCACACTGGCCTTGCTGATTGCTTTCAGCGCCGCCTGGCTGTTACAAGGCACAAGCCTTGCACCATGGACAGTTTATACCGATCCGGCCATTTTGCTTTTCCTCTCCGCCGGTCTGGTATTTGTACCGGTGAGAACCGTTGCTGCTGCCTTTCGTGAGATTTTGCTGGTTACGCCGGAGCGTATGGATTTGCGTGTGCGCACAATAATGGATGCCATGAAAATCAAACACGGTTTTAAAAAATATGCCAGCTATGTTGCCAAGGTCGGCCGTGCGCGTTTTATCGAGATCCACATTGTTTTACCCGCAGAATTCCCCATAGCATCCATTGCAACATTGGATGCTATCCGTGAAGAGATTGGCGAGGAGATCGGCGGCGCAGGCCCTCAGCGGTGGATTACTGTGAGCTTTACCGGTGATGAGGCCTGGATATAATCTGAATAAAGATGCCGCAGATTTGCTCTGCGGCATCTTTATCAAGCAGGCATTGAAAACTTACTTTCTCACCAGTTTTGATACCACATTTTCTATCATCTGCATGCCGGCATTGCCGCCAAGTGTCATGATTGATTCAGGGTGAAACTGCACGGCTGCCACCGGCTCGTTTTTATGTTCTATCCCCATAATCACGCCGTCATCTGTCTGCGCCGTGATAATAAAACCTGCCGGCAATGTGGCTTTATCCGCATAAAGCGAATGATAGCGCCCCACCGTCACCTCCTGCCCGAGCCCGTCAAACACCACGCCATTTTCTAATATTTTAATGCGGGATGGCTTGCCATGCATCGGAACATCCAGTTGCTTCAATGAGCCGCCATAGGCCTCTGTCAGTGCCTGCAGGCCAAGACACACGCCAAAAACCGGCAGGTTGCGGCTACGCGCCTTGGCGATTGTGCCCGCACAATCAAAATCCTTGGGCGTACCGGGGCCTGGCGACAAAACCACCAGATCAGGTTTAACGCGGTCAAAAATCTCATCGCTCACCGGCGAGCGCACTGTTGCAACATTGGCGCCGGTCTGGCGAAAATAATTGGCAAGCGTATGCACAAAGGAATCTTCGTGATCCACCAGCAAAACAGAAATTCCGTTTTCCGTTTTCATCGCCTGTGCCTTCTCTTTTTGCGCCGGCCTGATATGCGCCTCGCGGATCGCTGTCAGCATGGCCGAGGCTTTCAGTTCGGTTTCTGCTTCTTCTTCCTGCGGATTTGAATCATATAGCAATGTTGCCCCTGCCCGCACCTGCGCCACACCATCCTTGATGCGGATGGTGCGCAAGGTCAGGCCGGTATTCATATCACCGTTAAAATGCACCATGCCGATTGCGCCGCCATACCATGCACGCGGGCTGCGCTCATTTTCCTCAATAAAGCGCATAGCCCATAATTTGGGCGCACCTGTTACCGTTACCGCCCATGCATGGCTTAAAAACCCGTCAAAAGCATCCATCCCGTCACGCAGACGGCCTTCAATATGATCCACCGTGTGGATCAGACGGGAATACATTTCGATCTGGCGGCGGCCGATCACCCGCACCGATCCCGGCTCGCAGACGCGGCTTTTATCATTGCGGTCCACATCGGAACACATAGTGAGTTCAGATTCATCTTTTTTGGAATTGAGCAATTTCAAAATCTGTTCGGAATCAGAAATCGCGTCTTCACCGCGTTTGATCGTGCCGGAGATCGGGCAGGTTTCAATGCGCCGCCCGTTCACACGCACAAACATTTCCGGTGATGCGCCAATAAGATATTCCTGTTCGCCCAGATTAATAAAGAAAGAATAAGGCGATGGATTAATGCTCTTCAGTTTGCGGGAAATAGCTGATGGCTGATTTTCGCATTTTTCATAGAAAATCTGCCCCGGCACCACTTCAAAAAGATCGCCGCAGCGAAAGCTCGCCTTGGCACGCTCAACCAAAGCGGCATATTCGCCTTTCTGGTGATCGCCTCTGGCCGCCAGTGTTTTCGCAGCCTTAAAAATATCTGCCGGCGTTTCTCGCTGCAAATCATCTGTTTTTTTATTGCCAACCTGAAAATCATAGGCATCAATCCAGGCCTTGGCGGAATAATGGTCAACAACCAGAATTTCATCCGGCAAAAACAGCACAAGATCACGCTGATCTTCCGGACGCTTCAATTTATAGGTAATTGGTTCAAACTGGAAAGCAAGGTCATAGCCAAAAGCACCATAGAGGCCAAGATTGCTGTCATCTTCTGAATAGAACAGGGCAACAATTGCGCGCAGCACCGTAAAGACCGATGGCATACGCGAGCGTTCTTCCTCCATATATTGGCGCGCCGGTTCGGCAATTTTCAGAGTGAGCGCAGCATCCGTCTCGCCGGTAACAGCCACATCCTGCAGCGCATTAACCGCAGGCAAAACCGCACCAAGCAAAATCCGGCCGCGCTCATTCAGCGCCTCAATGCGCATATTGCGCCCTTTGGACGTGATCACCAGCGGCGGATCAATAATGGCCGTATCCCAGCGCGTATAGCGCCCCGGATATTCATAATTGGAAGAGAAAACCGCGCCGCGCCGTGTATCCAGCGCATCAATACATGTATCAATCGCGGTTTTATAATCCGCCGGACGGCGGCACCTGCTGATTATTACGCCGCCTTGCGTCCTGTATGTCTGCTGTTCGTGCTCGCCAGCCTTTGCCATAATCGCCCTGCTCCTGTTATTGCGTCCCCTATAGCGCCAAATGGCTGGTTTCGCACCCATATTTCACCAGTTTGCCGGTGGCTCCCTGTATTTTTCATTCATATTCCGTCCGGCTTAAGCCGCAGGCCGGAATATATGGCAGCGCAAACACATAATGCGCCGTGATCAGGTTTTCAGGATTTTACGGGCAGATAATAAAAAAGCCGCCCGGTAAAACCCTGAGCGACCCGAGATGACACTTACACAAATGCCGATAAGGCCGCTAGGAGCGAGCCCACCACCAAATCAGAGATGTAAAGCGCAATGTCATCATGCTGCCAGTGTTAACGCGACTGAGCGCTTGTTGCAACAAAAATTTCACACCGCCTGTGAGCATATAAAAAATTATTCCTATCCTTTAAAAATACAATCTTAAGATGTATTTAAAAATCGTAAACTTTTAAATATATTCGATGGCGCAATTACCCCCGCCGAATTCCGCCCCACCATGTAATCCACCCTGCCCCGCATAAAGCGACACCAGTCAAAAAGCATCTTTCAGCTTCTTCACTGCAAATAATATATATTATAAAAATATAATTATATTACAATCATTTAACAAATAAACTTACACAAGAAAAAGCCCGTATCTGAACCAGATGCGGGCTCCATAATAGCTTTTAAAAAAATTGTCAGGCGGGTTATAAAATCTCTGAATATTTTCCGTCCTGATCTTTATAAGCAATTAATTTAAGAAAAATATTATGCTTAGATCAAATATAACTAGGTAAAATATGCTTTTAAGTACAAGTATAAAGCTACCCTAGGTTGCATGTCTCGTCAACCAAAATCTTTACTGCGAAAATAAAAATGCCGGCCTTTATGTCTCACATAAAAAAGCCGGCATAAAAAATAATAAGTTTTCGGTTTTATTCACCCATTGCAATCAATGAAGCATTACCGCCGGCAGCCGCCGTATTAACCGACACCACCTGCTCCAATGCAAAACGCAGCAGATAATTCGGACCACCCGCCTTGGGGCCTGTGCCGGACAGGCCGGAACCGCCGAATGGTTGCGTGCCCACAACCGCACCGATCGTATTGCGGTTAATATAAATATTACCCACATCCAAACGCTCCACAGCGCGGGCAACAACCGCCTCAATACGGCTATGCATTCCAAAGGTGAGACCATAGCCGGAATTAGCAACCTGATCGAGGACCTTATCAAGATCAGCGGCTTTCCAACGTACCACATGCAGCACCGGCCCAAAAATTTCGCGGGTCAGGTCCGCAGCATTATTCAGTTCAATAATATGAGGCGCAAAGAAATGTCCCGATACAAGCGCACCTTTAGGTGTCTCGCCAACCCTGGTCACTTTTGCCTTGCTCTTCATCTCCTCAACATAGTCATTCAACATGCCGAGCTGTTCGCTATCGATGATCGGGCCGATATCTGTTGTTTCAAGCGCCGGATTGCCAAGCTGCATTTCACGCGCAGCCCCCTCAATCATTTTCAGCATGCCGTCAGCAACATCTTCCTGAAGGTAGAGAATGCGCAAGGCAGAGCAACGCTGGCCGGCAGAGCGGAAGGCAGACATCACCACATCATCCGCCACCTGTTCCGGCAAAGCGGTGGCATCCACAATCATAGCATTCAAACCGCCGGTCTCTGCAATCAACGGCACAATCGGGCCTTTTTTGGCAGCCAATGTGCGATTGATTGCCCATGCCGTATCAGTAGAACCGGTAAAGCACACGCCATCAATGCGTGGATGCGTCGTCAGCGCAGCACCGACAGAACCATCTCCCGGCACATAAAGCACAGTATTTTGCGGTATTCCTGCCTCATGCAGCAAGCGCACAGCCTCATAGGCAATCAACGGGGTTTGTTCTGCAGGCTTGGCAACAACCGCATTGCCTGCAGCAAGTGCAGCGGTAATCTGACCCAGAAAAATCGCCAGCGGAAAATTCCACGGACTGATACACACAAAAACACCGCGGCCACGATAGCGCAGACGGTTATCTTCACCCGTCGGCCCCGGCATAATAGTTTCATTGGCAAAATGGCGGCGGGCTTCTGCGGCGTAATAACGGCAGAAATCAACCGCCTCCCGAATTTCCGCAAGGCCGTCATCCAGTGTTTTACCGGCTTCGCGCGATAAAAGATCAATGAAATGATCGCGGTTTTTCTCCAGAAGATCACCGGCACGCTCCAGCACTGAGGCACGCGTTTCCGCACTCTCGCGCGACCAGATGGCAAAACCCTTGCGAGCGGCTTCAACGGCCTTTGCCGCATCTTCCGCTGTTGCCTCAACAATAGTGCCGACCGGCGAGCCATCTACCGGCGAGAGAACCGGCCTGCCGCTGTTCTTTTTCACAAAACCTGCAAATAATGGCGCCGCATCCACATTTGTGCGCGCTTTAACGACCCCGTCCATAAAGCCCCCCAAAATTGTTCTGTCGCCAAATTCAAGTCCGGCTGAATTGCGACGCTGTCCGTACATATCTGCCGGATAAGGAATATTGGCATTTCGCATGCCCCGGCCATCTTTCAAAATATCTTCCGGACGCTTTAACAGGCTTGCTACCGGCACATTTTCATCACCCACAACCGAAACAAAGGATGAATTGGCGCCATTTTCCAAAAGGCGGCGCACCAGATAGGCCAGCAAATCGCGATAACCGCCCACAGGCGCATAAACACGGCAGGCAATCTTCTCACCGGCTTCCGTGATCTGCCTGAACAGGCTTTCGCCCATGCCGTGCAGGCGCTGGAATTCAAAACCGCTTTTATCCTGCCCCGCCATTTCCAAAATCATTGATACGGTCAGGGCATTATGTCCGGCAAATTGCGGAAAAATATGCTTGCGCTGATCAAGCATATAGCGTGCACAGGCAATATAAGAGGCGTCTGTTGCCGCCTTGCGGGTGAAAACCGGATAATCTTCCAGCCCGCGCTCCTGTGTGCGTTTTATCTCTGTATCCCAGTAAGCGCCTTTCACCAGCCGCACCATCATGCGGCGGCCGGTATTTTCGCACAAAGCCACAATATGTTTGAGCACCGGCAAAGCGCGTTTTTGATAAGCCTGCACAGCCAGACCAAAACCATCCCAGCCGGCAAGGGAAGGATCAGCAAAAACACGGTCAATCAGATCAAGCGACAATTCCAGACGATCTGCCTCTTCCGCATCAATGGTAAAATTAAGATCATAGGATTTGGCCTTTTGCGCCAAGGCCAGAACATCCGGCACCAGTTCACGCATCACCCGCTCATGATGTGTCGCCAGATAACGCGGATGCAATGCAGAAAGTTTAACGGATATGCCCATGCGCTCAGGCAATTTGCCATTACCAGCAGCCTTGCCGATCTCATCAATCGCATCGGAATAGGATTTATAATAACGTTTGGCATCTTCCGCCGTGCGTGCACCCTCACCCAGCATATCAAAAGAATGACGATAGCCTTTTTTCTCCGCCGTTTTTGCACGCTTCAGGGCATCATGAATATTTTCTCCAAGCACAAAATGCGAGCCAAGAAAACGCATGGCCTGCCTCGTGGCACTGCGCACAGTCGGCAATCCGACACGTTTCATCAAAGCCGCCAAAACACCTTCCGGCGTCTCTCCGGGGCGGATCACCTTGGCGGCAAGCCCAAGCCCCCAGGCAGAGGCAGACACAAACCACGTATCGCCCTGCGCACGATGCCCCGACCAATTGCCCTGCTTCAGCTTGTCTTCAATAAGCTTATCCTGCGTGGCGCTGTCCGGCACGCGCAGCAATGCCTCTGCCAGCACCATCAGCGCCAGCCCCTCACGGGTGGAAAGGCCATATTCACGCAAAAAATCTTCAACGCCGCCAATGCCTTTGGCCTGTTTGCGGATATTTTCAATCAGTTCCGTTGCCCGCGCATCAATCCGCCGCCGGGCAGCCTCATCAAATGTCACACCCGCCAGAAGCGAATTGACCAGCGCATCATCCTGCGGCGCATAAGGCGCGGAAAATGGCGGCAGAGGCAAATCAGGCGCTGTTTTATCAGCAGCTCTTTTAGTAATTACGGCAGAAGATACAGTCATGAAAAGGCTCCCCGAAACATGGTTTCCCGCGCCCTACAGCACAGGAGAACATGCATATAGCAATGAATAAGGGCAGGATTGCTGAAGGCTGTTGCAGCAAATAATGCCCGAGAGTCTTGCGACGCGTTTTTAACTGTATATTTTATCTCAAATAGTTTATCTCACCAATTAAATTGCAATATTTAGTGATTATCACTATAAAAACCGGATTTTTGGATAAAATGAAGCCAATTGACACTATGGATAAAAAGATCCTCCGCGCCTTGCAGGAGGACGGCAGGCTTACCAATGCCGAACTGGCCGAAAAAATCAGCCTGTCACAGACCGCAACAGCCGAGCGTGTCAAGCGCCTGACCCGTGATGGCTATGTACTCGGCTATACTGCAAAATTATCGCCCAAAATGCTCAATCGCTCGATGCTGGTTTTTGTGGAAATCAAGCTTGACCGCACCACGCCGGATGTCTTTGAAACCTTTGCTGAGGCCACACGCAAAAATCCGGTGGTGATGGAATGCCATATGGTGGCCGGCGGTTTTGACTATCTCGTCAAGGCCCGCGTGGCAGATATGGAGCAATATCGCCGTTTCCTCGCCGATTCCCTTCTCTCACTGCCCGGCGTGCGTGAGACCCACACCTATCCGGTGATGGAAGAGGTAAAAGAAACCTCAGCAATCGGCATTTAAAATCATAAACTTCAAAATATACGGCGATATGTGAATCCATTTCCAAGCATATCGCCGCAAATTATTGTTTTATAATATTTTTATGCTGCCCTGTCCCAGGGCTCAAACGGATCATAAAGCGCCGTCCATTCATCGGGAGCAAAATTTTGCGCTTCTACAAGGCAGGCATCAAGTGCTGCCCGAATGGCTTGCTCATCCATATATTCCGTACCGATAAAAACCAGTTCCTGCCGCCTGTCACCCCAGAACGGATCAAGATAAGGCTGCATGGATTTACGCCATGCCTCATCCTCCGGCCAATATTGTTTTGGAATAGAAGCCCACCACAGCCCCCGTTTTCCCGTTCGCAGCAAGGCTCCGGCCTGGCTCAGCTCCCCCACATAGCGCGGACGTGTCGCCAGCCAGAAAAACCCCTTGGAGCGTATCAATCCTGTCCAGCTTTGTTGTATAAAATCATACAGCTTCGCCGGATCAAACGGGCGGCGCTCACGATAGACAAAAGAGCGGATACCATATTCCTCCGTCTCCGGCACATGATCCTTAAAACCATAGAGCTCTTTAAACCATAATGGATGTTGCTCGGCTTTTTCAAAACTGAACCGGCCGGTATTCATGATTTTTGTCAGCGGCACCTGCCCGAAATCCGCTTCAACCACATCGCAATCCGGATTAAGCGCACGGACAATCTTGTAAATATCCTGCTTTTGCGCAGACGACACTTCGCTGATTTTGTTCAACACCACCACATCAGCAAATTCAATTTGCTCCACCAGCAGATCAACCAGACCGCGCTCATCGCCCTCACCGGCAATCTCGCCGCGGTCACGCAAAAAATCCTGCGAGGCATAGTCACGCAGCAAATTGGCACTGTCCACCACAGTAACCATCGTATCCAGCCGTGCCACATCAGAAAGGCTGAAGCCCTGCTCATCCCGAAATTCAAAAGTGGAGGCCACCGGCAAAGGCTCAGAAATTCCGGTTGATTCAATCAGCAGATAATCAAAACGCCCCTGTCTGGCGAGACTTGTCACTTCCTGCAGCAAATCATCACGCAATGTGCAGCAGATGCAGCCATTGGTAAGCTCCACCAGTTGCTCCTGTGTGCGTGATAAATTGGCGCCGCCGTCGCGCAACAAAGCGGCATCAATATTAACCTCACTCATATCATTGACAATCAGCGCCACACGGCATTGCTCGCGATTATTCAGAATATGATTGAGCAATGTTGTTTTGCCCGCACCCAAAAATCCCCACAGCACCGTAACAGGTAATCTTTGATCCATAACAGCTCCTGAAAATCACACATTGCACCAATGAAACATATAAAAATTGCCGGCCTCACCGGAAAACGACTTGATATGTTATAATATAACGTAATGCAAGTATAATTCAGCCTGCAGGCTGCGGCTTTTATGCCGCATATGGTCATTGTCCTCACCACATATAAAACAGCGACCTGCGCAGATGAATCTCTTCCTGCACAAGCCGCCGTAAATATCTGAAATATATATTATATTGCAGAATAAATTTTCTGTAAATTACAGATCCATATCCAGAATGGCCATAGAAAAATTATAGGACAATTCGCCCTCATCCTCATCCTTATAGATGATGCCTAAAAATTCATCGCCCATATAGACTTCGCAAGAGTCATCCTTGCGCGGACGTGCCTTCACGCTAAGGCTCTGATTATCAAAAGTCCGCTTGAAATAGGCGTCCAGTTTTTTAATTTCTTCGGGTTTCAAACGGATTCTCCTGTCTCAATTTAAAGGGGCTGTCTCATGCGCCCCTGTTGCATGGATGTAAAGAGGCAACATGTCGCTGGTGTATTTTATATTCAGGCAAAACACCGGATATGCTGCCGGAAGATGCAGCACCAATGCCTGCTGTCATGGCAATAGCGCCGGCTTCCTGCTTGCAAAATTATTCAGCAGCATTGATCAGCTGATCCATAGCGCGTGAAGGCTCTGCACAATCACAACTGCCGATAACTCTGGCCGGAACACCGGCAACTGTCACATTCTCCGGAACCGCTTTCAGCACCACTGATCCGGCGGCAATTTTAGAACAGGCGCCCACTGTAATATTGCCGAGGATTTTGGCGCCGGCACCAATCAAAACGCCGGAACCAATCTTAGGATGGCGGTCGCCGCCTGCCTTGCCTGTGCCGCCAAGTGTCACCTCGTGCAAAATCGACACATTATCCGCAATTTCTGCAGTTTCCCCCACCACCAGACCAGTCGCATGGTCAAGAAAAATCCCCGTGCCGAATTTGGCGGCCGGATGAATATCTGTCTGAAAAATTGATGACGAACGGCTTTGCAGATAATAGGCAAAATCTTTGCGCCCCTCTTTCCACAGCCAATGCGCCAGACGATGCGTCTGAATAGCGTGAAAACCCTTCATATAAAGCAGCGGATCGAGAAAGCGGTTTGCCGCCGGATCGCGGTCATAAACCGCCTGCAGATCAATACGCAAAGTCTGCGACCATTCAGGCGAAGCCTTGCTCATGGTTACAAAAGTCTGGCGCAAGAGATCAGCCGCCACATCAGCATGACCCAAACGCTCGGAAATGCGATGCATCACCACATCTTCAAGACTGTTTTGATTAAGCACAGTGGAATGAAGAAACGCTGCAAGCAAAGGCTCCTGCAATGCAGCGGTCTGCGCCTCTGCCCGCACGGAATACCAGATCGGATCCATATGATCGACGACCTTGCTCGCCGGAACAGAACTTTGAGCAGCCATTACATTACTCCTGGCATTACAATATTGTAAATTCGCTTAATGATTATAAGTTCGCTTAACCAATCGGAAACAACAACATATTGAAATACGAATAAAAATTCAAAAAACTGAAGCGAATGAAAATGTTTTATCCGTATTTCCTGCCATTTTTTCCGGCAATCATACCCGCCAGTTTACCCTTCATTACAGAGGATGAAAATCCCCCTGCCGGTTTTAGCTGAGAATCCGTGAGCAAAGCCCGCCGATGTATCATCAGCTTCAGGCTTTATAAGCTCCAGGCTATACCAGCGGATATTTTTTCAGAAATGCCAGCACAGCCTGCTTATAAACCTTATCCCCCACGGCCAGCATATGATCACGCCCCGGAATATCCACCGCAACCGCATTTGGCATAAGATCAGCCAGTTCCTGTCCGTCACCGGCAATATCATCCTTGGTGCCCACAGCAACCAGCGCCGGCTGGTTAATCAGCGCCATAGCCTGTGCCGGTATCAGCTCTTTTGAGGTAATCACACAAGCAGCCAATGCAAAACGATCACTTTTGGTCTGATCGGCAAATTTACGAAACATCAGCCCGCGCGGATGCGTGATACTGCCCGCATCTTCCGCCAGCAATGCCTCATAGATAGGATCCCAATCACCGGCACCTGTTACCATGCCGATCCCCAGCCCGCCAAAAATCACACTATGCACACGCTGCGGATATTCAAGCGCGGCAAAAGCCGTAATCCGCGCGCCCATGGAATAACCCATCACATGAGCCTTATCAATTCCCAGATGATCAAGCAGCGCCACCGCATCAGCCGCCATCATGGAAGGGTAATAAAGCGCGCGATCATGCGGTTTGTCGGAGCGGCCATGGCCGCGATTATCAATTGCAATAGCGCGATAGCCAGCCTCATTCAGCGTCTTGATCCAACCCGGATTAAGCCAATTGACCATGCCGGAAGAGGCAAAGCCGTGAATCAGCAAAACCGGCTCGCCCTGCCCCTCATCCCGATAAGCGAGCTTTAATCCGTCATGTTCAAAATATTGAACCGCATTCACATTCACGACCATTCTTCACTTCCAAAATTCATATTCCGCGCCGCTAAAAACAAGCAGGATTTACCGGTCTATTTAAAGTGCTTATCGGCATTTGCAAACCCCGCACCAAAACCGCGCCCCTCAACAGGCTGATTGCAATGCCCCTTATTCACATTGTCCGCATATTATGCGGTGGCGCACCTTATCACCCGGATTTATGCCAAGCCTTGCAGCCGTGCCCGCATTCACCTCAATCACAAAGGCAACTGGCTCACCGGAGGCAATAATATCTTTGGAGAAAGGTTTTGTATTTTCTGCAATCCGCGCAATTGTGCCATCTTTACGCACAAACAGCATATCCAGCGGCAATGGTGTATTGGCCATCCACATCATCACCGGACGCTCATCATCAAACACAAAAATCATTGCACGATTTGCAGCAAAATCCGTGCGATACATCAGCCCTGCACTGCGCTTCTCATCCGTATCGGCAATCTCAAGCACAAACAGTTTTTTGCCTGAGCCGGTTATGATTTCCAGTTTTTGCGCATCTTCCGGCATAGGCAACGGCACTTGTGCAGCCGCAAAGCCCTGCCCCAAAACCAGCACAGCCGCAATGGCCACAATACAAACTTTCAGAATATCTCCACAAACTTTCAGAATATCTCCGCCGAAAAAACCAAGCCATTGCTTCATCAGATTATCCGTCAATAAAATCTGCAGCCCTCATAGCCGCATGTTTAATTTCTTACCTGCCGGGCAATCAGGGCAATAAAAAAACCGGCCGGCGACCGGTCAACCACGCATATTTCTTATTCGTCAGATATTCATATGAGTCAGAGAACAAACCCCGCACGGCCGGATATTATGAACATGCCCGGATAAGCATCTTCAAATTAGCAAAGCCGGTTAATGTGGCATAGTGAAAGGCGAGCCGATATCCGGATGAATTTCTGCCGCCATCAATCCTTTTTCACCACTGCCAAAACGCACCAGAACCACCTGACCGGGACGCAGTTCCGTCATGCCGAAACGGCGCAGGGTTTCCATATGCACAAAAATATCTTCAGTTCCCTCGCCGCGACTTAAAAAACCAAAGCCTTTGGTACGGTTGAACCATTTAACAATGGCGCGTTCCAGCCCGCTTGACGGGGTAACCACCACATGGGTGCGCGCCGGCGGCAAGGTTGCAGGATGCGCAACATCTGAAAGATCAAGCGATAAAACACGGAAACACTGCCAGCCGCGCTCGCCCTGCCGTATCTCACATACAACACGCGCACCTTCCTGCGCGGTCTGAAAACCATCACGGCGCAAGGTTGTTACATGAACAAGAATATCGCCATAGCCATGGCTTTCGGGCACAATAAACCCGTAACCTTTGGCAACATCAAACCATTTGATAACACCGGCAATCTCAATAATATCCGGCGTTTCAGCGGAGCTGGCACCACCCGCAGTCTCCGGGGACAAAGGCTTGTCGGTCATGCACGCTCCTCCTTTCATCTTCCGGCAAATCAGGTTGATTCTCGCTTCAAAGATAACACTTCCTTAACCATGTCCGGCAAGAGCAAACTTGCATTATTACTGCTTCGGTCACAGACTTTATGTGAACATCTGTAAAAATGTCAGGAAAGTGTTGCCCTTATGCCTGAGTATCAACAAAGAATAACAACGAATAAACAACCGCAAATCACATATTGAAAATACCGCACACAACAATGCAGGCTTTTAAAACAAGCCATTTTGTTTTGACTGCAGCATAGTTTAAAATAACCGGCAATGAAGCAATACCGGCTCACATTAAAAGACTGATTACAGGTGTTTTTCAGCACAAATATTATTGGCGGGAAAGATCAACCTTGGCCGCATCGGCAATGCGGATTTGCGTGGAAACAGAGCCATTCCAGTGATTGAGCGATAAATGGCCGGCAATATGCACCATATGTCCGGCCTGATCGAACAAAAAGCGCCCCAGATCAGTCTCTGCCGCGCGAAAGGCAATCGCATTCACTCTTTTGCCATCCAGTCCTTTCAGCGCAACCTTCACATGATCACGCCCCACAATGCGCACATCATCAATCATATGATTGGGCAATGCCAATAGCGGCTGAACATGCCCTGCACCATAAGGCCCCGCTTTTTCCAGCGCCTGATAAAGGGCAACCGTGGCACCGGCGGCAGAAACCGCACCATCAATTTCCAGACTTTGTTCTGCGCGCAATTCATCCACCTGCTCGGCAGCATGCTCTTCAAAAAATGCTCGCAAAGCGCCAAGTTTGGATTTTTCCACCGTAATCCCCGCCGCCATGGCGTGACCACCGCCCTTAACCAGCAACCCCTGTTCAACAGCCTTGCGCACCAGCTTGCCCAAATCAAAGCCACTGATTGAGCGGCCGGATCCGGTGCCCACACCATTTGCATTAAAGGCAATGGCAAAAACCGGCCTTCTCGCACGTTCCTTCAAGCGTGAGGCCAACAGGCCAACAATGCCCGGATGCCATTCATCGCTGGCAGTGACCAAAACCGCAGGCGCAGACCGGCCTGAAAGCTCAGCAGCGGTTTCAGCCTCTGCCTGCTGCAGCATAATGGATTCCATCGCCTGCCGCTCGGCATTTAACCGGTCAAGCTCTTGTGCAATTTCATTTGCCTCCACCGGATCATCAAGCGTTAACAAACGGCTGCCCAAGGCAGCATTGCCAATACGCCCGCCCGCATTGATGCGCGGCCCGATAAGAAAACCGAAATGGAAACTGTTAAGCGGCTCCCCAATACGTGAAACCCGCGCCAATGCCGCCAGCCCCGCATTGGTCTGGTTGCGGGCTGCAAGCAGCCCCTTGACCACAAAAGCACGGTTCACACCAATCAGCGGCACCACATCGCAAACCGTTGCCAGCCCGACAAGATCCAGAAACATCAGCAAATCCGGCGTGCCCTGCGCGGCTTTGGTTCCGCGCTCACGTAATTCCCGCGCCACCTGCACCAAAGTCAAAAACACCACGCCGGCAGCACACAAATGCCCCTGGCCGGAAATATCATCATCACGATTAGGATTAACAATTGCCACCGCATCTTCCGGCAAAGCGCCGCCTAGCTGATGGTGATCAAGCACGATTACATCAGCACCGGCCTGCTTTGCCGCACTGATTGAAGCGGCGCTATTGGTGCCGCAATCCACAGTCACAATCAGCGAAGCGCCTTTTGCCACCAGTTCCCGCATGGCATCGGGATTCGGGCCATAACCTTCAAAAATACGATCAGGAATATAAATCAGGTTTTTAATGCCATAGGCATTGAGAAAGCGCGATAAAAGCGCGGAAGAACAGGCGCCGTCCACATCATAATCGCCAAAAATGGCAACATTCTCGCGCCGCTCAATGGCATCGGCAATTCGCATAGCCGCCTTTTTCATATCTGTTAAGGTCAGCGGATCAGGCATAAGGGTGCGGATACTCGGATTAAGAAACTCCCCCGCCTCATCCAGACCAACGCCACGGCCGGCCATAACGCGGGAAACCAGATCAGGAATGCCATAATTCTGCGCAATGGCCAGCGCAATATTGGCCTCGCGCAGGTTGAGGCGATCCACCCATTTCATGCCCGTTGCAGAAGAACGTATTCCGAGAAACAAACGCTCACTCATATCCACGCGGGCAACTCCTGTATCTCAAACAATAAAGGCGACATTTTCCAATGCCGCCTTATAGCAGAATTTAATCATCGTGCCACTGTCTGGTCTCTGCTGTAACAGGCAAACCAACGCCGGGCTAAAAACCGTCAGCTTGCGGCGAAAATGGCTGTTCTGAGAACCGGAGCGGAGCGTACGGATAGTATGTGCACACCGGAAGCGCAGAAATTGTCATTTGCAGACCAAGCTGGCAGTTTTTATCAGGAAAACTTGGAGAGATCCTGATGGCGCGCCTTGATCTCACGCACTGTCTGTGAATGGGCACGCATAACAATTGTGTGGGTCTGGATATAATCACGGGCAAATTTAACACCGGAGAGCATATTGCCATCGGTCACACCGGTTGCCGCAAACAACACATCACCTTTGGCCATTTCTTCCATGAGATAGACCTTGTTTGGATCCGTGATGCCCATTTTCATGGCGCGGGCAATTTGCTCATCGGAGTTGAACTGCAAACGCCCCTGCATCTGCCCGCCAATGCAGCGAAGCGCCGCAGCAGCAAGAACACCCTCCGGCGCGCCGCCAATGCCGAGATAAATATCAATTCCGGTCTCATCCGGATTGGTGGTATGCATCACACCAGCCACATCACCATCGCCGATCAGGCAAATGGCAGCACCGGTTGAGCGCACTTCTTCAATCAAGCGGGCATGGCGCGGACGATCCATAATACAAGCGGTGATTTCATTCACCTTAACACCCTTGGCCTTGGCCAAAGCATGCAGGTTTTCAGTTGCGGATGCATCAATATCCACAACGCCGCGCGGATAGCCCGGGCCAACGGCGATTTTCTGCATATACACATCCGGCGCATAAAGCAGATTGCCTTTTTCAGCAATCGCCACAACAGCCAGCGAATTTGGCAGGTTTTTGGCGCAAATTGTGGTGCCTTCCAGCGGATCAAGCGCAATATCCACTTCAGGGCCGTTACGGGTGCCCACTTCTTCGCCGATATAGAGCATCGGCGCTTCATCGCGCTCGCCCTCACCGATCACAACCGTACCGGTAATCGGCAGGCGGTTCAGCTCCTGACGCATTGCATCAACGGCAACCTGATCGGCAGCCTTTTCATCACCGCGACCGCGCAGGCGGGCAGCAGCCACAGCCGCGCGTTCCGTCACGCGAACCAGCTCAAGTGTCAGAATACGATCGAGCCCATGCGGGGTCTGCTCTGCAGAATTGGCCATTTAAACAGTCCTAAATTCGTTTTCGAAAGATATGCCTGCAATCTTATTCAGGTCAAGGCGCCATTATTACAGCCTAACCGGTAGCCGGAATTAATGACAAGAGATTATCAGGCATGTTCGCCACCTTTTGGCAAAGTCAGACACACATCGCAAGAGACAAAGCGCGGGGATAAAAAGTAAATCGATTATACTCAGGTAAAAAACCATCACATTTGAAAACCAATGACACCGGCAGTGTATTTTGAGCTCCCGCAGCCCCTCATTTTTGATCTGCGCTGCCCCCCCCCCCTTCCCTCTATACAATATGATTTGCCGATTTCTTGCAGAAACAAAAAAGCCGCCGGAAATTCTCCGGCGGCTTCGTATCAGGAAAACTCTATTTACCCCGCACGTTCAATGCGGATCATCTGCGGCTTGTCATAAAGGTCGCCATCCTCGGTAATTGCCTTCAAAGCCTGTTTAACGGCAGCTTCCGTAGTGGCATGGGTGACCAGAACCACGGTTTTTACCACTGTGCTTTCAATATGCGCGCCATTGCCGCGCTGCACGATAGATTCCAGCGAGATATCATTTTCCGCCATGCGTTTGGCGATGGTTGCAAAAACTCCCGCACGGTCATGCACATTGAGCCGGATAAAATAGCCGCCCGCATGAGAGCGCATTTTTGCCCTTGCTGTCGGCTTAAGATCCTTGGCAGGCGTGCCAAAAACAGGCCCGTGCTGGAAACCCGGACGGCTCTTGCCAATATCGGCAATATCCCCGATCACGGCCGAAGCCGTGGCATTGCCGCCTGCACCAGGGCCGGATAACAGCAATTCACCCAGCAAATCCGTTTCAATCGCCACCGCATTGGTTACGCCATGCACCTGCGCAATCACCGAAGATGTCGGCACCAATGTTGGATGCACACGCTGCTCCACTCCGGTTTCGGTTTTCTGCGCCACGCCAAGCAGCTTGATTTTATAGCCAAGCTCTTCCGCCGCACGGATATCGGCCAGCGAAATATTGCTGATACCCTCTAGATAAATATCGTCAGCCGCAATCTGCGTGCCAAAAGCAATACTGGTGAGCAATGCCAGCTTGTGCGCCGTATCATTGCCCTCAATATCAAAGGTCGGATCAGCTTCCGCATAGCCAAGGCGCTGGGCATCTTTCAGGCAATCGGCAAAAGAAATCCCCTCTTCCCCCATGCGGGTGAGAATATAATTGCAAGTGCCGTTCATAATACCATAAACGCGTGACACGCTATTGCCGGTCAGCGATTCACGCATTGCCTTGATTACCGGAATACCACCGGCAACCGCAGCCTCAAAATTAAGAAGCAGCCCCTTCGCCTCGGCAATTTTAGCAAGTTCCACACCATGGCAGGCAAGCAAGGCCTTATTGGCCGTAACCACATGGCGCCCGGCATTGAGCGCCGCCTCCACGGCAGCACGGGCGGTACCTTCAGATCCGCCGATTAATTCAACAAAAACATCTATATTATCTGATTTGGCCAGTGCAACAGGATCGTCAAACCATGTCACATTGCTCAGATCAAGGCCACGGTCACGGCTGCGGTCGCGGGCGCTGACCGCAGTTACGACAATTTCGCGTCCGCATTGCCTTGTCATCATTTCGGCCTTGTCGCGCAAAATGCGCACAACCGATGCTCCTACGGTGCCAAGTCCGGCGACACCGATCCGCAATGCATTACTCATTATCGTGCCTCAGAAATATCATATATAATCAGCTGCTATCCGGCTATGCGGAGGGCGCAATGCCCCCGCATGCAGTTTTTCAATGCCTTTTGCTTCAGGAAGATGGATCCGCATTGCCGAGAAACCGCCTGATATTACGCGCGGCCTGACGGATGCGATGTTCATTCTCTACCAGCGCAATGCGCACAAAATCATCCCCATGTTCACCGAAACCAAGGCCGGGCGCAACAGCCACATCTGCTTTTTCGATCAATAATTTGGAAAAATTTAACGAGCCAAGCGCACAAAACCGCTCAGGAATCGGAACCCAGGCAAACATTGTTGCCTCAGGCGCAGGAATATCCCAGCCCGCACGGCCAAAACTATCCACCAGCACATCACGGCGCGCTTTATATATATTGCGCACATATTCAATATCGCTGCCATCACCGTTCAATGCCGCCGTTGCCGCTACCTGAATCGGCGTAAAGGCACCATAATCCAGATAGGATTTTACACGGGTGAGCGCCGCAATCAGCCGCTCATTACCAACGGCAAAGCCCATGCGCCAGCCCGGCATGGAAAATGTCTTGGACATGGAGGTAAATTCCACAGCCACATCCATTGCGCCCTCCACCTGCAAAACCGAAGGCGGCGGATTATTCTCATCAAAATAGATTTCCGCATAGGCAAGATCCGACAGGATGATAATATTATGTTTGCGGGCAAAAGCGACCACATCCTTGTAAAAATCCAGACTGGCCACATGAGCGGTCGGATTGGACGGAAAATTCAAAATCATCGCAATCGGGCTCGGGATAGAGTGTTTCACCCCGCGCTCCAGCGCCGGAATAAACTGATCATCCGGTGCCGCACTGATCGAACGGATCACCCCGCCAGACATGATAAATCCAAAAGAATG
Organism: Pseudochrobactrum albidum; assembly: GCF_051851455.1. Taxonomy (NCBI): domain Bacteria; kingdom Pseudomonadati; phylum Pseudomonadota; class Alphaproteobacteria; order Hyphomicrobiales; family Brucellaceae; genus Pseudochrobactrum; species Pseudochrobactrum albidum. The sequence continues at coordinate 239,281 of NZ_JBPVTR010000020.1, read as the reverse complement.
GATAGGATAAGTGGGATCAGGGCACAGCACCACATCGCCCGGTGCGGTAATGGCCTGCGCCATATTGGCAAAGCCCTCTTTGGAGCCAAGTGTTGCCACAATCTGTGTATCCGGATTGAGTTTTACACCAAAACGGCGGGCATAATAATTTGCCTGTGCCTTGCGCAATCCCGGTATCCCTTTAGAAGAGGAATAGCGGTGGCTGCGCGGATCCTGCACCGCCTCGCATAGTTTATCAACAATACCCTGCGGTGTGGGCAGATCAGGATTACCCATGCCAAGATCAATAATGTCGGCACCTGCCGCTCGCGCACCGGCCTTCAGGCGGTTAACCTGTTCGAAGACATAGGGTGGCAGGCGGCGGATTTTATGGAATTCTTCCGACATAGTCTTTCTTTCGCTGGTTAAAAATAAAGTGCAGAATGTGTGAACCGTCAGGCTCACGGGCGGCTCCCGTTCAGGAAATCCGTAAAACCGGGATATTCACTAATTTGTTATGAAAATTGCGGCAGATGCAAGAGCAGACCAGACCCGCATTGCACCCGCACAAAATGGCTGTGCATGAAACGGCAGATCTACTGGCCTGCCTCAATTGCTTTTAATGTGGCGTCCGTTTCCGCCAGCAGCGCGCGCTTGCGCGCCTCAATATCTGCGCGGCTTGTGCCGGCTGGCGCAACATGCCCCTGCTGCGCCTTGGCAGCATTCAGATTATTGGCGATCTGGTCTTTTTGCTCAAAGGTCAGTTGCGCCGTTTCACCGCGCGGCATCCGGCCAAAGGAAGGGTAAGTGCCGGTACGCAACGCCCCCTCCTGCGGCACCGCGTCTGATGCCCCTGAAGCACAAGCGCCAAGCGCCACCGCCGCCACGGCAAGCAAAGCAAAACGCAATGCTGTAATCGGTGATGTCTGTTGTGCGCTCATCAAAAACATTCCCTGCAACTGGCAACCTGAAGACGCAAATCCGAAGACGGATACCGCGTCTCATCCCGACAAGGCTGAAACCGTTTTTTTACAGAATAATTTCAACCGCTATACGGACAATAAACATATAGCTGCATTTCGCAACAGGAAGCTGCATGGCAAGGCACGAAAAACACGATTATGCGCAATGGCACCCCTGATCAGCCGGGTCACAGATGAACAACACTTGTTACAAAGTTGAAATGAATTGTTACAATGCGTAACTTGCACCCTAATTAATAAAGAATTAACAATTTTTTGGTGCAGGAACAGCCATTTTCTGCATTCTTAAGCTATAATCATTCAGTGATTTATCTGCAAAACGCACCAGCAGAACTTTTTCAGATCAAAATATAACAGGTAATTTGATCTTTTTCTTCTGTTTGCGCAGATATCCTGCCAAAGATGCAGTATCAATAAGGGGTTGCTTTGTCCGGTACGATAAAACGTATACGAGGAAAAAACGCTCAGCTTTTTTGCGGATCGGCAATTCTTCTCGCCCTGACAATCAGCGGCTGCACCACATCCGGCACTTCTCTGCTGGAAAATGTGGCGCAGGATACATCTCTGGCCGAAGATAATAAAACACAAGCGCAGTCTGCCTCTGCATCTGCGGATCTGACAAAAGATAAAACCGCAGCGCAATCATCCGCAACATTAAACGATAAACCGGAAGAAACAGCACCGGAAAAACCGGCATCCGTTGCAGCAGCAAATACTGTTTCAGCAGATAGTGCCCTTGCGGCTACCAATCAGGTTGTGCGGGATAAAGCTCCCGCCGCTCCTGAGCAACCAAGCACTCTGGCCGCACTTTTTGGCACGCGCAGCAAACCAACCGCAGCCCTTGCCGAGGCTGCTGCCGCTGAGCCTGCCGCTGCATCAGCCGCAAATGCTGAAAAAAAAGCAGAAAACACCACAACAGCGCCCGCTGCAACGGATCCCGCAGCAGTTAAGACAACAACACCTGAAGGCGCAGCCGCACAAACCACAACAACCACAACCGGTAAACAGTATCAGGATACTCCCGCTGCAGATCGCACCAGCCAAAGTGCCGGCGCCGCAGCAAGGTTGTTTTCTCCCGGCAAAAACAGTGTCCGCGGCAGTGGCAGGCAAGAAGCGGTCATCACTGCCGCCGCCACTCCCAAAAGCACCAAAAATTATAATTACACCTTGCCGGGGGTGCGCGCCAATGGCGGCGTGGAAATTCGTCACAGCAACAAAATTTTTGACGAAAATGATATTGATCTGGATGAGGATGATTTCAGCGCACCGGTAACCCTTGCCTCAGCCGGCGGTATGGCACGCCTTGCGCCCAATGGTTTGCGCCCGCAGCATGATAAGGTTCAGGTCTCCTGCCTCAAACCGCAGCTTGTTGCCATGATCAAGCGCCTTGAGAGCCATTATCGCAAACCGGTGGTTATCACATCCGGTTATCGCAGCCCCGCTCATAACCGTTCTGTGCGCGGTGCAAAACGCTCGCTGCATATGTCCTGTGCGGCTGCTGATTTGCAAATTCCGGGCGTATCCAAATGGGAAATTGCCCGCCATGTCCGTTCATGGCCGGTACGGGGTGGCGTTGGCACCTATTGCCATACAGAATCGGTGCATATTGACATCGGGCCGGAACGCGACTGGAACTGGCGCTGCCGCCGCGGCTGATCATTTTTAGCCATCACCTTTACCGCACAGCATCAACGCTTTTTCTGCCGTTGATGCCTGCGTCATTGCGCCAGCACGGGCATATTCAGCAGCAAAATTAAATCAAACGCAGTAATATCCGGCAAATATCCGGTTTTTGAGCATTTTATACACAACCCGTGACAGGGCGAATGAAAAAATATGCATTTTTTGCGAATTTCCTGTTTTACCCACTTGCAGGATAAATGTCATACCGCTATAAGCCGGTTCACCAACAGGCGCCCATCGTCTAGCGGTCAGGACAGCGCCCTTTCACGGCGCAGACAGGGGTTCGATTCCCCTTGGGCGTACCACTTCTCATTCAAATTATCTTTTTCATCAGGAATGAGAACAGTTTAAATCTCCTCTTTATTCTGTAACTATATTTGAGTTGCAACTCCTTGCTTTCAGTATCTGCAATTTTATCCTTTATTTATTTGCAATAAATCTGCCTCAAAAAGAATCATCATAACAATGATATTTTTTTACTGCCCCGCATCTGGCGGCCTTACAAAATAAAGCAAATAAACTGGCAAACCAGCCATATACCGATACGGCACATATTTTTAAAAATGCATATTTGGCAGCCATGCCATTGCCGTTTTCATAAGTCTCGGATTTTTTTCGTATATTTTATATATTTTTCCAACTTTTCCTCTTGCGCATCACAGCCGCCTTGGCTATAAGCCGCTTCACCAACAGGCGCCCATCGTCTAGCGGTCAGGACAGCGCCCTTTCACGGCGCAGACAGGGGTTCGATTCCCCTTGGGCGTACCATTTCTTTACTACTCCATCATTTCTTTCACGTTATATTGTAGTTATACATTCCGGGTGCGGATAAATCTGTTTTGCATTTGCTGCATTTATCCTTTAATCAGGCTTATGCTTTTCCCCTCGCCTCTTATTCGCGGCACATTGCTGCAACGTTACAAACGCTTTCTTGCAGATATCCGCCTCTCTTCCGGCGAAGAGATAACAGCCTCTGTGCCCAATACCGGCTCCATGCGCGGATTAACCACGCCCGGCTCCCCCGTATGGCTCAGCCACAGCGCCAATACCACGCGCAAATATGAATATATGCTGCAGATTGTTGAGGCTGAAAACACATTGGTCGGAATCAATACCGGCCTGCCGAACAAAATCGCCGAAGAAGCCATTCTCGCCGGTATGATTCCTGAACTCACCGGTTTTTCAACGCTGAAACGCGAACAAAAATACGGCCGCAATTCCCGTATAGATATTTTGCTAACCACCGGAAACGGACAGAAAACTTATGTGGAAGTTAAAAATGTGCATTTCAAACGCACAGACACGCTGGCAGAATTTCCTGACAGTGTAACCGCTCGCGGTGCACGTCACCTTGCCGAACTTGGCGCAATGGTGCAGGCTGGGCATCGTGGTGTTATGCTGTTTGTCATCCAGCGCAATGATTGTGATTCCATGTCTGTCTGTGCCGACCTTGATCCGGTTTATGCTGCAGCTTTTACAAAAGCGCGCCAACACGGGGTTGAGGCTTATGCAATTCGGTGCCACATAAGCCCTGAAGCAATTTTCGCAGATCAGACGGTTCCCGTTCTGACCCTGTAACACAACAAGTGCCAGCATAGCGCAAACCGGCTTACGCATCTAAAGCGAAGCCGCATAACAAATATGCCGGCCACAACATATAAATAACGGATTATCATGGTTACCTATATCGATGCAGCAACTGCTCCGCTCAAATATACAGGCCAGATCAGACTCTATGGCCCTGAGGGTTTTGCAGCAATGCGCAAGGTTTGTGCAATTACAGCAGAATGTCTGGATGCGCTCAATGATATTGTTAAACCCGGCGTCACCACCAATGAGATTGACCGTTTTGTGTTTGAATTCGGCGCGGATCGCGGCGTGGTGCCTGCGACACTCAATTATCGTGGTTACACAAAAAGCTCCTGCACATCCATCAATCATGTTGTCTGCCACGGCATTCCCGATGACAAACCTCTGCGTGAAGGCGATATTGTAAATATTGATATCACGTTTCTGCAGGATGGCTGGTATGGCGATTCAAGCCGCATGTATGCCGTAGGCCACATCAAACGTGCGGCCGAGCGCCTGATGGAAGTAACCTATGAGAGCCTGCTGCGCGGCATTGCCGCCGTAAAACCCGGCGCAAAAACCGGTGCAATCGGCGCAGCCATTCAAACTTATGTTGAATCGCAGCGTTGCTCGGCAGTGCGCGATTTTTGCGGGCATGGTGTGGGGCAGTTGTTTCATGATGCACCGAATATTCTCCATTACGGCAAACCGGATGATGGCGTGGAAATCCGTGAAGGTATGATTTTCACCATTGAACCAATGATCAATCTTGGCAGGCCGGATGTAAAAATACTGAAAGACGGCTGGACAGCTGTCACGCGTGACCGCTCCCTGACCGCCCAATATGAGCACACTGTGGGCGTAACAAAAGACGGATGTGAGATTTTCACCCTGTCACCAAAGAATATATTCTACACAACGAATAATAATGCCGCCTGACTGGTAAATTGATAATTTAGTTATTTAAAATAAAAAGCTGCCTTACGCACAGGAGGCAGCTTTTTATATTTTATAATAGACCAGATTTATTATTCCGCTTAATCTGGAACCGGAAAAATATAAAATTGTTTTATGTGCATGTAATGTAAAAAGAAAATATGCGGGGCGGATCCGGCGTTTTTATTATTCAGGAACCCTCGCAGGTAAGCAAAGCAAAGGCTGCGGGTACCGGCATATCAGGGGCGTTTTGGGCAATGGCACGGATAACAAATACGGCAGATGCCACATATCAGCTTGAGATTGATGAAACCCGCTTGTTTCTGCAGGAAGATCAGTCTGTCAAAGCCGCGCCGGCCAGTTCCGCACCGGTAATGCCGGATGCAGCATCAAATCAGCCATCCGGCAACAACAAAAAGAATAACAGACAACGCGCGGCAACTGCCGCAAAAACCAAATCTGCCAAGCCCCATTATAGCGGACACCGGCAGCGTTTGCGTCAGCGTTTTGCCGAACATGGCGATCAGGTTCTTGCAGATTATGAATTGCTGGAACTGCTTTTATTCCGCACCATTGCCCGTGCCGATACCAAGCCGCTTGCCAAGGCTTTGCTCAACCGTTTTGGCAGTTTTGCCGGTGTGCTTGGCGCTGAGCCGCATTTATTGCGCGAGGTGAGCGGCTGCGGCGAGGCTGTGGCACAGGATATCAAGCTGCTGGAAGCTTGCGCCAGACGCCTTGGCAAAAGTGAAATTCTCAATAAAAACATACTGGATTCATGGAGCAAGGTTATTGCCTATTGTATGACGGCAATGGCCTATGAAAACCGGGAACAATTCCGGATTCTTTTTCTGGACAAAAAGAACCGGCTGATTGCCGATGAAGTGCAGCAGATCGGCACCGTTGATCATACACCGGTTTACCCGCGAGAAGTGATCAGGCGGGCATTGGAGCTCTCAGCAACAGCCTTGATTTTGTTTCACAACCATCCGTCGGGCGATGCAACCCCCTCGCGCGCGGATATTGATATGACAAAGCTCATTATATCCATCGCCGCCCCGATGAGCATCACCGTGCATGATCATATTATTATCGGCAAAGCCGGCCATATCAGTATGCGCGGTGCCGGATTAATATGACAACGAATTAGATTTAACCCTTTGTTAATGATAAACAAAACAATAAGACCTTATGGCAGGGATTTTGCCTGTCATAAACCAAATTGGTCACAATTAGACGTCATAACCGGCTCAAGGCGCGTTATTTCAGGATTCAAGCGCCATCAGTTTTAAAAAATGACCTCTTCCCGGGTATAACGGAGCCGATCATGCGTCACTTCAAACTTTTTGCCACTGCAGCCTTTACCATTGCTTTTGCCCAGTCACTTGCGCCAGCCCTTGCTGCCGATGCTTTTAACAATGATTACAGCTATAGCGATACAACAACCAACTATAGTGCTCCGGCAACATGGGAAGGTAATTATATCGGCGCACAGCTTGGCACCACTTCCTCCAAAACACCAAGCCCGTTCTCCAGCCGCACTTCGGCATTGGGCGGCATTGTAGCCGGTAAAAATTTCCAGTCCGGCAATTTTGTCTATGGCGGTGAAGCAGAACTGAATTTTGGTGAGGCAGAGCACAAAATCCAGAATGGCGGCCGTTTGCAGCAATCATGGAATACCGTTGCCAAGGCCAAGCTTGGTTATGCCATGGATACAACGCTCATTTACGGCACGGTTGGTTATGGCGTCACCAAATTCAAGCCTAAGGATAATATCACCTCCGGCAGCCAATGGGCAGGCGGCGTGTTGCTTGGCGCAGGTGTGGAGCAGCAGCTTTCCGGGCCTTTTTCAGTTAAGGCCGAATATGACTATATGCGCCATAATGGTGTTAAAACTGACGTAAATAATGTACGTTTTGAAAATAATCTCAAGACCCACAGCCTCAAGGCAGGCGTTAATTACCGCTTCTGATTCTGCGATAATCTGAACCTTAAATCTCAAAGCGTCATATCTTCGTGGATATGACGCTTTTTATGTATTTCACCAAAAATCATATTAAGATATTGATTTTATTAAAAAATCAACTACCCTGAATAAGGGAATCCATTTTCAATATGCTTTGTTTTTTATGCATATCCTTATGCAAATTACGCATATCAAAGCTGGTTTTGTGAGAATTTTAACGCAATTTCCGCTTAACCTGCTTAATTTCGCCCATAGTTTAGAGAGTTGAGATACACAAACCCGCCCTCATCAACAAAGCCCTCCTGCCGGTATATTGACTTAAATATGTCACATGATTTTAAGTTAGGGTGAGGAAATTGGGAATTGGAAAATGCAAGCAGTATTCGATGGGCACAATGATGTTCTGCTTCGCCTTTGGGAGAGCCGCAATAAAGGTGAAGATCCGGTAGAGGAATTTATCGGAGGGACAACACAAGGGCATATCGACCTGCCACGTGCGCGCAAGGGCGGCCTTGCCGGCGGCCTCTGCGCCATTTACATTCCCAATCCCGCAACGGGTGAAACCACATTTGATGCGCCTGATCATAATGGCCATTACAACACACCGCTGGCAGAACCTGTGGAGCGTCTTTATTCTCTGGATATTGCCAGCGAATTTATCGATATTGCATACGGGCTGGAACGTGCAGGCGGCTGGAAAATCTGCCGCAGCGGGCAAGATATTGATAATGCCATAACCGATGGCGATTTTGCTGCAGTGCTGCATATGGAAGGCTGTGAGCCGCTGGATAAAGACCTCAAGGCGCTTGAATTGTTTTATCAGGCTGGTTTACGCTCACTCGGCCCTGTATGGAGCCGCCATAATATTTTTGGTCATGGGGTTCCTTTTTCCTATCCGATGAGCCCTGATACCGCACCCGGCCTGACTGATGCAGGCAAAGAGCTGATCAAAGTCTGCAACAGGCTCGGTATTCTGATTGACCTTTCGCATATTACAGAAAAAGGGTTCTGGGATGTGGCGGCAATCACCGATCAGCCACTGGTTGCAAGCCATTCCAATGCCCATGCGCTCACACCGGTAGCGCGCAATCTCACAGATAAACAGCTTGCGGCAATCCGTGAGAGCAACGGCCTTGTCGGCCTTAATTACGTAACCACCATGCTGCGTGAAGACGGGCAAGTGAATACGCAAACACCGCTGGACGATATGATACGCCATATTGATTATCTGGTTGAGAAACTGGGAATTAACGGTGTGGCGCTCGGCTCGGATTTTGACGGCGGGCCGATACCCGATGATATTGCAGATGCTGCAGGCACACAAAACCTGGTCAATGCGCTGCGCAAGGCAGGCTACGGGGAGGAAGAACTGGCCAAAATCTGCCGTGAAAACTGGCTGCGTGTTTTGCGTTCAGCCTGGCATGAGCATCACTGAAATTATCTGTCAGACACTTTATTGCAGTTTTGATCAAACAGATTACACATAAAGGCAAAGGAAAAGCAATCAGGCATACAGTTTTCAAACCTGTTCTGAAAACAAACTGCGCCCGCTTGTGAAGCAAAGATAAACCGGCCTACAATACGGAAAGTAATTTTCCGTTTTATATAAAGTAAACACGGTGTGAAAATACAATCGCCATATCGTTTTAGCCAAACATATCAGGATATAAATATGGGGTATATGATGACGAATAAAACGAATAAACTTAAGGCTTTAAATCGTTTAGGCTATCTGGCCGCAGGCGCTGCGCTTGGTGCATTTGTCAGTGTGGCGGCTGTTCAGGCAGCAACACCGGCTGATACACTGATCCAGGCGTGGATGTTCGATGACATCATCACGCTGGATCCGGCGGAATCTTTTGAGTTTTCTCCGGGAGAAATTCTCGGCAATACTTATGATCGCCTGCTGCGCCTTGACCCGAATGACCCGTCCAAGGTTATCGGCGATATTGCCGAAAGCTGGGAAGTTTCGGAAGACGGCCTGACCTATACTTTCAAAATCCGCGAAGGGCAGAAATTTGCCTCCGGCAATCCGTTGACAGCTGAAGATGTGGTCTACTCGCTCGTACGCGCCGTCAAACTGGATAAGAGCCCGTCCTTCATCCTCAGCCAGTTTGGTTTCAAGCCCGATAATGTGGAAGAAAAGATCAGGGCAACTGATGCAAACACGCTCGTCATCACTGTTGATCAGCCTTACGCACCAAGCTTTGTGCTCAATTGCCTGACCGCAGATGTTGCCTCTGTGGTTGATAAAAAACTGGTTGAAGAAAATGCCAAAGATGGTGATTACGGCTATGCCTGGCTGAAAACCAATTATGCCGGCTCCGGACCAATGACCATACGCGACTGGCGCGCCAATGAAATTGTTGTTCTGGAACGTAACGATAATTACCGCGGCGAAAAATCTCCGCTCAAACGTGTGATTTACCGCTATGTCACGGAAAGCTCCACCCAGCGCCTAATGCTTGAAAAAGGTGATATTGATGTTGCCCGCAACCTTGAGCCGGGCGATATTGATGCACTTACCGATAGCAAGGATGTTTCCCTGACTTCGGCTGCTAAAGGTACGGTTCTCTATTTCTCACTCAACCAAAAAAACGAAATTCTGGCAAAGCCGGAAGTTCGTGAAGCAATGAAATACCTCGTCGATTATGATGCAATCAGCTCAACACTGATTAAACATATTGGCGTGCAGCATCAGACATTCCTGCCTAAAGGCCTGCTCGGTGCATCTGACGAAAAACCATACAAGCTGGATGTGGAAAAAGCCAAGGAACTGCTGGAAAAGGCAGGCCTGAAAGATGGTTTCTCCATCACTATGGATGTGCGCTCTGCTCAACCTGTAACCGGCATTGCAGAATCCATTCAGCAAACCTTTGCCAAGGCCGGCATCAAGATGGAAATCATCCCCGGCGATGGCAAGCAGACACTCACCAAATACCGCGCCCGCAAGCATGATCTCTATATTGGTAACTGGGGTACGGATTATTGGGATCCAAACACCAATGCCGATACTTTTGCCAGCAATCCTGATAATAGTGATAATGCATCGGCCAAAACCCTTGCATGGCGCAATACCTGGGACATTCCGGAGCTGACCAAAGAAACCAAAGCAGCTGTTCTGGAGCGTGACACGGCAAAACGTGAGCAGATGTATCTCGACCTGCAAAAGAAACTTCTGGATGAAGGGCCGTTTGTTATTTTGTTCCAGCAGACAGAAGTTGCCGCCTATCGCAACAATGTTGAAAATTACAAGCTGGGTGCAACCTTCTCAAACAATTACGTCTACAACGTATCGAAGAAATAAACCGATATGAGTGTAACCGCAGTAACAGCATCCGGGCGCAAAAACGCCCGGATCAGCAAATGGGCTCTCAATGTGGGCAGCTTTTTGCTGGTCGTCATCACCACCTATCTCGGCCTGCTCGCCGTAACCTTTTTCATCGGCCGCGTTATTCCGATTGATCCGGTACTGGCTATTCTAGGAGACCGCGCACCGGCTCATGTGATTGAGCGCACCCGTGAGGAGCTGGGCTTTAACCTGCCTGTCTGGCAGCAATTTATCATTTATGTTCAAAAAGCACTGTCGGGCGATTTCGGCATGTCGGTTCTCACCTCCAATCCGGTGATGACAGATATCAGGCGCGTTTTCCCCGCGACAATGGAGCTTGCAACCATCGGCACACTTATCGGCGCGGTGCTTGGCATTCCGCTTGGTGTGCTTGCGGCGGTCAAGCGCGGCAGTTTTATTGATCAGTTGGTGCGCGTTATCGGCCTGTTTGGCTATTCTGTGCCGATTTTCTGGCTAGGTATGATCTGCCTGTTGATTTTTTATGCCAAACTGGGCCTTGTCGCCGGCCCCGGCCGTATTGATGTGGCCTATGAATATACATTCACGCCGATTACCGGCCTTTATATGCTGGATGCAATCATTCAGCGCCAATGGGATGCACTGGGTAATATTTTCTCCCATATTATCCTGCCGGCGTCACTGCTTGGCTATTTCTCGCTGGCCTATATCAGCCGCATGACCCGTTCCTTCATGCTCAATGAACTGGATCAGGAATATATTGTTGCTGCACGTGCCAAAGGCTTGAGTGAAACACGCATCATCTGGGGGCACGCGCTGCGCAATGCCGCAGTGCCGCTCGTCACCGTGATTGCGCTCTCCTATGCCGGCATGCTTGAAGGATCGGTGCTGACAGAAACCGTATTCTCATGGCCGGGTCTTGGCCTCTACATTACCAACTCCCTGCAAAGTGCCGATATGAATGCCGTTCTCGGCGGCACCATTATCATCGGCTCTGTGTTTATCGCCCTTAATCTGCTTTCCGATCTGCTCTATCGGACACTCGACCCACGGACGCGCGCACGATGAGTGAGACGACATTACCTAAAGAAACATGGCGCGAATGGCTGCTCTCTGAGCGCCCTCAATCCCGCGCACAGGCAAAACTTGGCCGTTCCTATATGATCTGGCGTCGTTTTGCCGCCAACAAGCTGGCCGTACTTGGCCTGACAATTATCGGCCTGCTGGTGATTGTTGCCGCCTTTGCCCCATGGCTTGCTCCCTATTCGCCGGTAACCGGCGATCTGGCGGGTTCCCGCCTGCTGCCCATGGGCTCGCCCGGGCATCTGCTTGGCACGGATGATCAGGGGCGCGATATTCTCTCCCGTCTGATCTACGGCTCCCGCTGGACGCTCTATGTGGTTCTTCTGGTTGCCATTCTCTCGGCACCGGTGGGGCTTCTTGTGGGCACGGTTGCCGGTTATGCCGGCGGCTGGCTTGATGCGCTCTTGATGCGTATCACCGATATTTTCCTTGCCTTTCCAAAGCTTATTCTGGCACTTGCCTTTGTCGCAGCTCTTGGGCCCGGCATTGAAAATGCGGTTATCGCCATTGCCATCACCTCATGGCCGCCCTATGCCCGAATAGCGCGGGCAGAAACGCTGACATTACGCAATTCCGATTATATTTCCGCAGTCAAATTGATGGGAGCATCCCCTGCCCGCATCGTTATCCGTCACATTATGCCGCTTTGCCTGTCCTCGCTGATTGTTCGCGTCACACTGGATATGGCCGGTATTATTCTGACAGCAGCAGGTCTTGGCTTTCTGGGGCTTGGTGCGCAGCCGCCGCTGCCTGAATGGGGGGCAATGATTGCCTCCGGACGCCGCTTCATTCTCGACCAGTGGTGGGTTGCCGCTGTTCCGGGCATGGCCATTCTTGTTGTCAGCCTTGGCTTTAACCTGCTTGGTGACGGCCTGCGTGACGCTCTTGATCCGCGAGGCAACAACCAATGAGCGATAAACTTCTTCATGTTGATGATCTGCGGGTATCATTTCCTACCCGCACCGGTGCGGTTGAGGCCGTTCGCGGTGTTTCCTTCTCGCTCGGCCGTGAAAGGCTTGGCATTGTGGGAGAATCCGGCTCGGGCAAATCCCAGACCGGCCGCGCCATCATGGGGCTTACACCCTCTCATGCAAAAATTACCGCCAAACGTCTGGAGTTTGACGGCATTAACCTACTCGGCATTTCCCCAAAAGAGCGTCGCGCATTGCGTGGCAGCCGCGTAGCCATGGTTCTGCAGGATCCGAAATATTCGCTCAATCCGGTGATGACCATAGGCCGCCAGATCATTGAAACGCTTTCAGCCCATGGCTCAATAAAAAAAGCGGAAGCACGCAAACAAGCTCTGAAAATGCTGGAAGCCGTGCAGATCCGTGATCCTGAACGTGTGTTTGACCTTTACCCGCATGAAGTATCCGGCGGCATGGGGCAGCGCGTGATGATTGCCATGATGCTGATTGCCCAGCCGGAAATGCTGATTGCCGATGAGCCAACCTCGGCTCTGGATGTAACCGTTCAGCTTGAAGTACTCGGCATTCTTGACAAGCTGGTGCGTGAGCGCGGCATGGGGCTGATCTTTATCAGCCATGATCTTCGTCTGGTTTCTTCCTTCTGCGACCGTGTAATTGTTATGTATGCGGGGCGTATTGTTGAAGAAATTGCGGCAAGCGATCTCGCCAATGCCAAACACCCCTATACACAGGGATTGCTGAACTGCATGCCGAAAATCGGCCATGACCGGCACCCCCTGCCCACATTGCAGCGTCAGGCGGAGTGGCGTACATGACAACCGACAATCACAAAACTCCGGCTCTTTTCATTGAAAATCTCAATGTGATGTTCAATGAATTCCATGCTTTAAAAAATGCCTCCATCACCGTGCAAAGCGGCTCATCCTTTGGTCTGGTGGGGGAATCGGGCTCGGGAAAATCCACATTATTGCGCGCTGTCGCAGGCCTTGCGCCCACAAGCTCAGGCAAGGTGGAAATCAACGGCAAACCGGTGCCAAGCCCGCGCAACAAGGAGTTCTACAACACTGTGCAAATGGTGTTTCAGGATCCTTATGGCTCCCTGCACCCGCGCCAGACCATTGACCGGCTGCTGCTCGAGCCGCTGGCCATTCATGGTATAAGGGATACAGAAAAGCGCATTGTGCGGGCACTGGATGAAGTCGGCCTTGGCTCCGGTTTCCGCTTCCGCTATCCGCACCAGCTTTCCGGCGGGCAGCGCCAGCGCATTGCTATTGCCCGTGCGCTGATCGTTGAGCCAAGCATTTTATTGCTTGATGAGCCAACCTCGGCACTTGATGCTTCCGTGCAGGCGGAAGTGCTTAACCTGCTGGAACAGGTGCGCCGTGACCGCAAGCTCACCTTTGTAATGGTCAGCCACGATCTGGCAGTGATCAACCATATGTGCGATGAACTGGCCGTGATGCAAAATGGTGTGATCGTTGAAAAGCTCAGGACTGATGATCTGGCCAAGGGTGTTTTCAAGGAAGATTATACCCGCAATCTCATGGTTGCGAGTGAAGGTTTCAAACGCTGAAATTCACACAGTAAAAAATAAAAAACCGGTGCATCATAACAATGCACCGACCTTGCAATATATGCCTTATAACATATAAGGCCGCGTGTCTTATGACACGCGGCCTTTTTTATTTTCATGAGTCATTTTTCAGATCAGCCGGCCTTTTTCTGCTTTGCCGGGGCTTTTTTCACCGGAGCGGCAGCCTTGGCCGGTGCGCTTGCAGCTCTTGCGGCGGCTTCATTGGCAGCACGCTGATCAGCACTCATCGGGCTGGTATCCACAACCGATCGCACAGTCCCGTTGGCGCTGATTGTGCAGCGGGCATCGCGTGAATCCACTTTCAAGATCACGTCTGTATTGCCACCGCCGGCCGGACGGCTATCCACCGCAGTTACCACACGTTCAGGAATAAAGTAACGGTTGGCTGCCGCTGTAATGCACGGATTGGCCAGTTCCGGCGCAACATTCTTGCGCACCAGCGGCGCAAAGTTTGGCATCTGCACGGCAGCAGACGTCGGTGCCTGTGTCTGTGTCTGGGCGCTCGCACCATTTTGTGCAGGAGTTGTTCCGGAAGTTGTGGTACAGGCGGCAACCAGAGGAGCAAACATTGCCAGAAGTACAAAGCGTTTTGCGGTACCGGTACTGGTGCGCATTACTACCCTCATTCATAGATTCGATAAATAATATTCGTGAAAATCTTCACGTTTCAAAACTGAAACTATTCACTTTTTCTCAAATGTCGAGTGGCAGCAGGGTAACACCGGCACACAATCCGCCATGCTCCACAAACAATGGCTGTTTAAATGCCCTGCCCGTATAGATGTGAAACAACAGCAAATACAACGGCGGATAATATGCGGCGCTTGCCTGTCTCAAATCTTAAGCTGATGATAAGCGCGGTTGAGATAAATCAGCGCCTCGCCGCTGCCTTCCTGTGTCAGATCAGGCGCAGCCTGACGCAAGGCCAGCACTTCCCCGAATAATACATGATGTGTGGTGTGATCCTGTCTGGAGATAATTCTGCAATCGAGACTGGCCAATGCACCGCGCAAAACCGGCGCGCCGGTTGCCATTTTATCCCACTGCCCCAGTGCAAAACGCTCTTCGGTTGAAAGCTGATTGCGGCCGGCAAAGGCCTCTGCCAGTTGCTTCTGCCCCGCATGCAGCACATTGAAGGCAAAAACACCATTCTCAATAAACATCATATTGTCTGTATGAATACGCTGCAGGCAGATCAGAATCGTTGCCGGATTATCTGAAACCGAGCAACCGGCAGAGAGCGTCACGCCGCGCCGTCCGGCAGAACCATCTGTCGTAACAATATTAACCGCGCCGGCAAACTGGCTCATGGCATTGCGATAGGCCAGCGGCTCAACCGCCTGACCTGTTGTTACTAAAGGTTTTACCATATTCATCTGCTTTGCTCTGCAACGTCATTATTTACGAGACATATCGGAATTTCATATCCTCAATACACTTATGCGACATATTGTACACCACCTGTCTGTATAAATTCATGATCAAATGACAGTGAAGATGCCGGACAATGCCGGATCGCCCCCTGTTTGCACCAATATCCCCCTTTTATACAAATGCCCTCTTTTTATACAAATGCCCCGTTTTTATACAAATGCCCTGTTTTTATACAAATGATTGCAAGCCGGCGCAGAACACTTTACCTCTTAAAGAGATAATTTTTCAGTTAAGGGTTTAACCGAACCTCATGAGATATGCCGCCATATTTTGCTGCCTGTGCCTGTCTTTATTCAGCTCTGCATTGACAACAGATTTTGCCCGTGCCCAACAGGAACAAACGGCATCAGCCCTGCATATCGGCATTATCACACCGCTTGATGGCCCTTATGCCCTGCTTGGCAAACAAATCCGGCTTGGTGCGGAGGCAGCCAAAATTCAGAACCAGTATCCTGTCAGCCTGGTTTTTATGCCGGAACATTGCAAAGCAAAGGAAGATACAGCCGTTGCAGAGAAAATTCGCCTTGGTGCAAAAACAGCAAAAATTCAGCTGGTCATCGGATATTTGTGCAGTGAATCACTTATGCGGGCAGCACCAATACTGGCGCGGGATAATATTGCCGTCCTGAGCCTTGGCAGCCGCCAGCCCAATATTGCGGAATTACAGGTAAAAAACAATTTTGGCATTTTTCGCCTTCAGGCAGAACGCAATCGTGCAATTGAGCTGTTGCTGGATCAGCTGTTGCCCACATGGCGCAACCTGCCCTTTGCCCTGATTGAAGACGGCACTGTACAGGGACGCGATTTTGCACGTCAGGTTTTAGCCGTGCTGAAAGCACGCGGGCTTGAACCGGCATTAACCGACACTTACCGCCCTGCGCAAACCGCACAAAACGCACTGATAGCAAGGCTGAAGCGCGCCGGTATTAACCATATATTGCTCGGCGGTGAAGGCGCAGACGCCTCTGTTATCGCCCGCAGCGCCGCTGCTGCCGGATTGCCGCTGACAATAGCCGGCAATGACATGCTGCTTCATGATGATCCGGCAAATCCCCTGCCGGTGGGGCTGCTGATGAGTGCCTTGCCTGATGTAACTTTAATGCCCGGCATAACAACTGATACGCAAACCGCTATCAAAGCAATCAATGCGCTTGCCCGTAAGGAAGACAGCACCGGCGACATGCAGGCAGAAGGTTATGCCCTGCTTGCCTATTCTGCCATGCAAATTGCCTATCAGGCACTGACAAGGCCGGCAGAACCGCAGCTCTCACTGACAGATTATTTATTGAAAAATCATTTTGAAACCGCTTCAGGGCCGATCAGTTTTACCGATGAGGGGCTAAGGCGTGAAAACCCTTATCGCCTCATGCGCTTTGACGGTAAAATTTTTGTGCCGGTTCAGTAAACAGCCTGAAAAAGGCGGCTGTAACATTATCCCGAGGGGGGGGAGAAAATGCAGACAGGATCACGCAATCTTATCACCGATGTTTCCGGTTTGCGTGTGGGTAACGCGCAGAATAAAACGATAAAAACCGGCGTTACCGCCATATTATGTGAGCACCCTACGGTTGCCGCGGTGCAGGTGCTTGGCGGCGCACCGGGCGCACGGGAGACAGATTTGCTGGAACCTCATAATACGGTGCAGCAGGTTAATGCCATTGTGCTGTCCGGCGGCTCGGCCTATGGGCTGGATGCCGCCTCCGGTGTGCAGGCGTGGCTGCGCGAGCGTAAAATCGGCTTTGAGGCGGCCGGTCACACGATCCCGATTGTGCCCTCGGCAATCCTGTTTGATATGCATAATGGCGGTGATAAAAACTGGGATCAATATCCGCCCTATCGTGAGCTTGGCTATGAGGCTGCGCAAAATGCTGCGGCTGAATTTGCCCTTGGCAGCCATGGCGCCGGTGCAGGCGCCCTTGTGGCAGGGCTTAAAGGCGGGCTTGGCTCTGCCTCCCATAAATTGCAAAATGGCATTACCACCGGCGCTTTGGTTGCGGTCAATGCGGTTGGCTCTGTGACAATTGGTGATAACGCGCATTTCTGGGCTGCGCCTTTTGAGCATCACAACGAATTTGGCGGGCTTGGTTATCCGTCTCCGCTTCCGGCTGATGCTGTGGAATTGCGCATCAAATTCCGCAACGCCTCACCACAGGCCAATACCACGATCGGCACCATTGCCACCGACGCCCAATTAACCAAGGCACAGGCCAAAAGATTGGCTATTGCCGCCCATGATGGCTATGCCCGGGCAATCTGGCCGGCGCATACCCCTTTTGACGGCGATCTTATTTTTGCCCTTGCAACCGGCGCAAGCGGCATTGAGCCTTCGATTGATGATTTTATTGATCTTTGCGCCTCTGCCGCTGCCACAATGGCGCGCGCGGTTGCACGCGGCATTTATCTTGCAAGCCCTGAGGAAAATGATCTGTTCCCCTGCTGGCAACAGCGTTTTGGCTCATAGGCACATTACAGCACTATTGCGGCTGTCCGCCGCCCTGCCGGCGGATAAATAATTCTTCCGGATCAACATTCAATTGCGCAATCACACGGGCAATCAAAGCGCTTTCCGCCGGATGAATCTCATGATCTGCCTGTGCAATTGCAACCAGATGATTGATCAGCGACTGGCGCCGCTCCGGTGCCATTTCACTGAACAGGGCGGCGGCCTGCGCGTTACTCGTCTCATAGGCAAAGGTTTTCAGATAATCGGCCACTTCCGGCAATTCTTCCGGCTTAATGCCAAAATCATGCTGCATAATATGCAAAAGCGCGTTCATCTCGGCCTGATGTTTTTGCCCGTCTGCAAAAACAAGCCGCACCAGCAACAACAATTCAGAGACCAGAGCCGGATCTTCCGACAGGCGCTGCACTGCCGTTTTTTTACTTAAATAATTGCTGATCCGCTCAAAAATTGTGTCACTCATGCAAAACCCCAAAACAGCTGTAACACCATATAGTGTTGGCAACACACAGGGCAAATGACAAGCCCTGTTTTATGCTTTCATAATAAATAAAGGGCAATAAACAATTTCTGTATCATTTAAAATATCTTGCAAGCCCGCGCGGCACTGCTTATCAGTGCGGATAGGGGCATGCCCTGTGCGCGCCTTTGTTTCATACCTCACCCCAATTCCGATGGTTTTCATGTTAGCCTCCATTGATTCTATGCTTCTGCTGCTGGCATTTGCCGGCTTTATTGCCGGTTTTATTGACGCAATTGCCGGCGGAGGCGGCATGATTACCGTGCCTGCGCTGATGCTGGCAGGAATTCCGCCGGTGGAAGCCCTTGGCACCAACAAGCTGCAATCCCTGTTTGGCTCCTCATCGGCAACCCTTGCCTATGCCCGCAACGGCCATGTGAATATCAGAGAGCAATTGCCAACAGCTCTCATGTCAGGCTTTGGCGCGGTGCTTGGCGCCCTGCTCGCCACCTATATTCCCGGAGATATTCTCTATGGTTTGCTGCCGGTTCTTTTGATTGCCATTGCCATTTATTTTGCAATCAAGCCCAATATCGGCGATGTGAGCCGTGCCCAGCGTATAAAACCTTTTCTTTTCGGCATTACCATTGTGCCGCTGATCGGTTTTTATGACGGGTTGTTTGGCCCGGGTACCGGCTCATTTTTCATGCTGTGTTTTGTATCGCTCGCCGGCTTCAGCCTGCTCAAGGCAACCGCACACACCAAATTGCTGAATTTCGCCTCAAATTTCGGCAGTTTTCTGGCTTTTGCGGCGGTCGGCGTGATCAACTGGAAAGTTGGTTTGATCATGGGAGCGGCACAAATGTTTGGCGCAACAGCCGGCGCACATCTTGCCATGCGTGTCGGCGCCAAGCTGATCAAGCCACTTCTGATCATCACCTGTATTATCCTGACAATCCGCCTGTTGATTGATCCGGCCAATCCGCTGCGCCAGTGGATGGGATTTTAGATCTTTTTAAAAGGCAGGAAACCGGCTGGGCACACCGCTTCAGCCATTCACATCTTTAATGTCAACAAGATCACACCGCTGCCAATCATTATTACCCCTAACCAATTGATTGCTGAGAGCTTTTCCCCCAGAAAAACCACACCAAAAATCGCCACCATAATAATGGATAATTTATCAACCGGTGCCACGCGCGATGCATCCCCAATTTTCAATGCACGAAAATAGGCAATCCATGAGGCTCCGGTCGCAAGACCGGAAAGAACAAGAAATAACCAGCTTTTGGCAGAAATCTCGGAAGTTTTCTGCCATTGCCCGCTGATGGTAAGAAACAGGCAGAGCGCGGCAATAATCACCAATGTGCGAATAAAAGTAGCAAAATCAGAGTTAATACCGGAAATACCTATCTTGGCAAAAATCGCTGTTAATGCCGCAAAAGCTGCGGAAACCAGAGCCCAGAACTGCCAGCTCTCTGTCATTATTATACCCTTCCAGAACATTTGCGAACCAAAGGTATGAAGCGGCCTTGCTCGCCATGCATGCGATGAACGAAGGATAAGAACAATCCCGCCGTTTTGTTTTATCCTGCACAATAAAAATACTTCATATTTTGAATTGCAAGCTATCAGCACATATTAATTTCACTTCTTGCAGCATTAAAATAACGCATGGAAAATAATAGGCAGCTGCAGCATAAAAATGCAAAAAACAGGCAATATTTACCGCACGTTAAACTCTTGCTAACCGAACAGTAACAATGTCCGTTTAAAAAAGTGAGTAAGAGACATCAAGCCTCTTACTCCGGATCAGGTACTGCGTACCGGAGTTGTTTCTCAAATCTGCCAGTTTGAGTATGGCAGATGTGCCGGCGTATTTTGGCAATGACCGCGCAGCTTTCAGCACCAGCGCGGTTTTTGCCGTCGCTATCTTAACAAACCATGCCGCATACAGGCCGGTTGGTCACAATTTCTCTTCGTAAAATTCTCAAAAAATGCCGGATAAGGCCTGTTGGGCTGCCTTTGCAAATAAAACCGGCTATAATCCTGATTGCGCCTGTGGTCTTAGCTGAACCTGCGGCTTAAACTGAACCTGCAGTGAAGAACTGTCAGGCAAAAAATATTTTATAAAATTTTATTTACTTATAAAATCACAACGAATGCATCCTTAATAACACTATAATTATAGTATTTATTGAATAAAAAATAAAAAATTCCGATTTTTTCGGGCTTTTTCTGCTGATGTCGTTAATAAGTTACAGTTCGTCGTTGGCGAACCGCTCACACTGCCTCTTAAAATATTGCATAGCACAACAGAACTGCTCCGGCACCGGTACCACCGGAACAGATAAAAACAGTACCACGGGGAATAGGAGAAAATAGAATGAAGAAGCTGCTTGCCTCAACAATTCTGGCTGCCGGTGTTTTGGCCGCTACAGCCCTGATGCCGGTTACTGCTCAGGCTGCCGAATGCGGTGATGTCACCATCTCCAATATGAACTGGCAATCCGCAGAATTACTGTCCAATCTCGACAAGATTATTCTCAATGCGGGCTATGGCTGCAATGCTGAAATTGTGGTTGGCGATACTGTGCCAACCATTACCTCAATGGTTGAGAAAGGCCAGCCGGATATTGCACCGGAGGGCTGGGTGGATCTTTTACCGGATATTGTCAAAAAAGGCTTTGACGATGGCAAGATCATTGCCTTGTCCCAATCCCTGCCCGACGGTGGTGAACAGGGCTGGTGGATCCCCAGATATATTGCAGAAAAGCATCCGGATATTAAAACCTTTGATGATCTTCTCAAACATCCGGAATTGTTTCCTGATCCGGAAAATCCATCCAAAGGCGCTATTTACAATGGTGCGCCAGGCTGGGGCGGCACAGTTGTAACCAGCCAGTTTTTCAAGGCTTTTGGTTTTGAAAAAGCCGGCTTCAATCTTATTGATACCGGTTCTGCCGCAGGGCTTGATGGCGCAATTTCCAAGGCGAATGAACGCAAGGAACCGATTGTGGCTTTTTACTGGGCGCCAACGGCCCTGCTCGGCAAATATGACATGGTTATGCTTAAAACCGGCTATGAGATTGATGAAGCCGAATGGAAACGCTGCAACACTGTGCTTGACTGCCCTGACCCGAAGAAAAACGGCTGGCCGAAAGACCGCGTGGAAACACTGGTAACCGATAAATTTTCCAAGCGCGCAGGCCCTGCCCTTGATTATCTTAAAAACCGTTCATGGTCGAATGCAACATTGAACAAGCTGCTCGCATGGATGACCGATAATCAGGCAACGGGTGAGCAGGCTGCCATCTATTTCCTTAAAAACTACGAGGATATGTGGACAAAATGGGTGCCGGCAGATGTGGCGGAAAAGGTTAAGGCTGCCATCTGATACAGGCTCTGTCCGCTAAAAAAGCGCGCTAAAAAGCGTACTTATCCCGTCAAACCCGGTCTGAAGGCGGCTTTGAATAACCAGCAAGGCCGCCTGCAGCGAAAACCGGCAGCAAAAATGCCTGCCGGCACTTTTTATCGCTTTCCGGCACAACAATACCGGCCGCGTAAAGGCAGATATTTTCATGCTTTGCAGGCAAGGCCGCACCCCATGAAAATAACAGGAGACAGACATTTTATGGACTGGCTGTACCGTTTTCCCAACCTTGATAATGCTATTCTGACCAATCTTAAGAAAAGCATTGACGAGGCCTTCCGCAGTTTCACCCGCAGCTATGGCGATGCCATTGAAGGCTTTTTCGATCCGTTGCAATATTTTCTCATCAAGGCAGAGCGTTTTATGACCGGCACACCCTGGCCGATTATTCTGTTGCTTATTGCTGCCATTGCATGGTTTTCCAGTCGCAGCCTCAAAATTACCATCGGCACTGTCATCACCCTGTTTATCATTGGCTATCTTGGCATGTGGGATGACACGATGAAAACAATCTCGATGATTTTCGTCTGTACGGTTCTGGCCATTCTGGTCGGCATTCCCATTGGCATTCTTATGGCGCGTTCCAACCGTTTGCAAAGCATTGTCAGCCCTGTTCTGGATATTATGCAAACCATGCCAAGCTTTGTTTATCTCATCCCCGTTGTCATGCTGCTTGGCATAGGCCGCGTGCCGGGGCTGATTGCGGTGGTTATCTATGCCATTCCGCCCATTATCCGCCTCACCAATCTTGGCATCCGGCAGGTTGACCGTGATGTGCTCGAAGCCGCAGATGCCTTTGGTTCCTCTCCGTGGCAAAAACTTAAAAATGTACAATTGCCGCTGGCGCTGCCCACAATCATGGCCGGCATCAATCAGACCATTATGATGGCGCTGGCCATGGTGGTAATCGCCTCAATGATCGGTGTGCAGGGGCTTGGCCAGCCAGTGCTGAAAGCCATTTCCAACCAATATTTTACACTGGGCATTTTCAACGGCATGGCCATTGTCGGCATTGCTATCATCTTCGACCGTATCAGTCAGGCTTATGGCGCACGCTTGCAAAAGCATCTGGAGATCACCCATGGCCAGTAATTCTCAATCACATATGTCAACACCGGAGCCTGTATCAAAAGCCGCCGGCATTTCAATCCGCAATCTTTACAAGATTTTTGGCCACGATCCGCAAGCCTTTGTACCGCTTGTTAAAAGCGGAATGACCAAAGCCGAGCTCAACGACAAGCATGGTCATATTCTGGGCTTGCGCAACATCAATATTAATATGCCGGCGGGCGGTATTCAGGTGGTGATGGGGTTGTCCGGCTCGGGAAAATCCACACTCATCCGCCATATCAACCGCCTGATCGACCCGACAAGCGGCCAGTTGCTGGTGGACGGGGAAGATGTTGTAACCATGTCGCAGGCACAATTGCGCCAGTTCCGGCGACACAAAACCGCAATGGTATTTCAAAAATTTGCCCTGCTGCCGCACCGTACAGTGCTGGAAAACACAGTTTACGGGCTCGAAATTCAGGGCGTGTCTCGCACCAGACAGCTGGATGAAGCCCATCGCTGGATTGAGCGCGTTGGCCTCAAGGGTTTTGAGGAAAAATATCCGAACCAGCTCTCCGGCGGCATGCAGCAGCGCGTTGGCCTTGCGAGGGCGCTTACCAATGATGCGCCCATCCTGCTGATGGATGAAGCTTTTTCCGCGCTTGATCCATTGATCCGCGTGGATATGCAAACCGTCTTGCTGGATTTGCAGAAGGAAATCAAAAAAACCATCGTTTTTATCACCCACGACCTTGATGAGGCCTTAAGGCTTGGTGACAGGATTGCCATCCTGCGTGATGGTGAGATTATTCAGCAAGGCACAGGGCAGGATATTGTGCTCAATCCGGCAGATTCTTATATTGAAAGCTTTGTTCAGGAGGTTAATCGCGGCCGTGTAATTCGCGTAGAAACAATTATGACCGCGCCGCAATCCGGCAATAATCTGCCCACTGTTCGTTTTGACAGTCTGCTGGAAGATGTAATGCGCAAACTGGTTGAGGAGAATGCAGAAGAGATCAATATTTGTTGTGATCAGGGCAGGATCATCGGCCAGACATCGGCAAGCTCTGTTATGGCTGCCATGGTACGGCGTTGAAGCAGCTCCTCCAGATAACAAAGCCCGCCATTATGGCGGGCTTTGTTATTTCCGGACGGAATATTTTATTGAACCGCCTGCTGCAAAGCACGGCCAGTATCTTTAACGTCTTTTCCCACACCACGCACAGTATTGGCGCAGGCTGCAAGGGATAATGCACAAAGCACAATAACAAGCGGAGCAAAGACAGAGGACTTCATCAGAATATCTCCCAGATTTTATATTAACAGCACCTTTGCTTGAATATACCAATGCGCCGGAGCACTGCATTCGCAATAATCTGTTTTTAAGTGCATGCAAAGTCAATGCAATAACAGATAAATAAATATCCCAGTCCCGTGCAAAAAGTCAGACCAGACTGACAAAGCCAAACCTTGCCTGACAAGCTTGACGCAGAAAAAGTGAAAAAACAGAAAAATTTACGCTCTATACGCGACATATGCCAATTCAGCGAAATTCTCTGAACTAAATTTTTTTGCCTTTGCGCGCCATTATCCGTTAACAAACTGCCATTTTACGACAGGCATTTGGCCGCACTTCCCTAAATCCAAAGAATATGTCTCAATACAAATATCCTGATTGCGCCGTCTGTATGGGAACAGAAAACAGGCGTTTTCAGTATAGAATTAACCAATATAAAAAAATAAAATGCGGGAACATAGCCATGAATGATAAAGCACGGCTCAAGCGGTCTATTGTGTTTTTTCTGGTGCCTGATTTCTCAATGATCGCCTTTGCCACAGCCATTGAACCCTTGCGTATTGCCAACCGTATGCTCGGTTATGAAGCCTATCGCTGGCGCTTGGCCTCTGCCGACGGCAAGCCGGTTACAGCCTCCAGCGATATTGAAATTTCCGTCAACACATCACTTGATGATGAGCGCCGCCATCTTATCGGTGAAAGCCGCCCGAGCATGGTCTTTGTCTGCTCTGGTGTGCATGTGGAAAATTATCAGAACAAATCTGTTCTGGCCTGGCTGCGTGAATCTTATAATCGCGGCATTTCAGTTGGCGGCCTGTGCACAGGCGCACATATTGTTGCCTCGGCGGGGCTGCTTTCTGGCAAACGCTGCGCCATCCACTGGGAGAATTTGCCGGGCTTTTCCGAGACTTTTCCTAAAGCTGAGGTCTATGCAGACCTGTTTGAGATTGACAGCAATCTCTATACCTGTGCCGGCGGTACTGCAGCCCTTGATATGATGCTGAAACTGATCGGCGATGATTTTGATGACAATCTGGTCAACCGTATCTGTGAACAGGCGCTGACAGACCGCGTGCGCAAACCGCATGACCGCCAGCGCCTGCCGCTGCGTGCGCGCCTTGGCGTGCAGAATTCCAAGGTTCTGTCCATTATTGAGATGATGGAAAACTGCCTTACCGAGCCATTATCCCTTCTGGATGTGGCGGGCAATGTCGGCCTGTCGCGCCGCCAGATCGAACGCCTGTTCCGTCAGGAAATGGGGCGTTCACCTGCCCGTTACTATCTGGAAATCCGCCTTGACCGCGCCCGTCATCTGCTTATTCAGTCTTCGATGCCGATTGTTGAGGTGGCGGTTGCCTGCGGCTTTGTTTCCGCCTCACATTTTTCCAAATGCTATCGTGAGCTTTATGGCCGCTCACCACAACAAGAGCGCGCCGACAGAAAACAGCTCATAGCTGCGTAAAATATATAAAGGCCGGTTCAACCGGCCTTTATCATATCTATAGCAATTAAACTGCTTTGTTGTTCACATCAAACACCGGCAATTCCTTAGAAATTCCGGTGTCTGATCAATGTAAACAGCCGCTAGCAAGAGTATAATTTATGCTCTCAGGCGTTCATTCTCCGGATCAAACGGCGATTCCGGAATAATTGTTGCTTTATGCAGCTTGCCCAGAATTTTAATTTCCAGCTCTGTGCCTATTTCTGCATGTTCCGGCCTTACCATTGCCAGAGCAATACTCTTATCAAGCCGCCAGGCAAAACCGCCATTGGTTGCACGCCCGACCAGCTTGCCGTCTTTATAGATTGCCTCAGAGCCGCGGGCATCCGCATCTTCAACACCATGAACTTCCATTGTCACAAAGTTCCAGCGCAGGCC
This sequence comes from Pseudochrobactrum albidum, assembly GCF_051851455.1. Taxonomy (NCBI): domain Bacteria; kingdom Pseudomonadati; phylum Pseudomonadota; class Alphaproteobacteria; order Hyphomicrobiales; family Brucellaceae; genus Pseudochrobactrum; species Pseudochrobactrum albidum. The sequence goes on along the minus strand of NZ_JBPVTR010000020.1, from coordinate 213,238 downwards.
TTTTTCCCTTGCAGCAACAACCGCATCACGGCCAATAAAGGCACCTTTATCCGGATGCACAAAACGATCCAGACCGGATTCAAATGCATTATATTCCACCGACATTTCCCGCGGGATCAGGCGATAGGATTTTTCAAGCCCCATTGCCAGAAGAGCACGGATGCCAAACGGCTTGATGCCATATTCTTCACCTGCTTCCATCACCAGATCATAGATTGTGTTTTGCTGCTCAATCGGGTGATGCAGCTCCCAGCCCAGTTCACCCACAAAATTAACCCGCAGGGCATGCGCCGTTGCTGTGCCAATGCTGATTTCCTTGCCTGTCAGCCACGGGAAATGCTCATTGGCAAGGCTGGTGCGGGTTAGTTTCTGCAGCACCTTGCGGCTGTTTGGCCCTGCCAGCACCAACACACCATATTTCTGTGTGATCGGCCGCAAAATAACCGAGCCGTCTTTCGGTGCCAGTTTAAAGAGATAATCATGGTCAATATTTTCATATGCACCGGCAGAAACCAGATAGAAACTGCCGGGCTTCCATTCATAGACCGTGAATTCACTTTGCACACCGCCTTGCGGGGTCAGCATATGGCACAAGGCAACACGCCCCTGTTTTTTGGGGATACGATTGGCAAGGATACTATCCAGCCACTGCCGCGCACCAGGGCCTGTCACTTCCATTTTAGCAAATGGCGACATATCCAGCAGGCCGACATTTGTGGCAACATTCTTCACCTCATTGCCAACATGCTCAAAATAATTTGAGCGGCGGAATGACCATAATTCCTGCACCTTGCCGTTGCTGTCCGGTGCGGGGTGGTTCTGGTTAAGAAGCACATCAGGCTTATCCAGTGAAGCCACGTCAATGCCATAGCCCTCCGGCGCAAACCAGTTGGCTCGCTCCCAGCCATAAACCGAGCCGAATACACCGCCAAGCGCCTTTTGCCGGTCATAGGATGGCGAGCACTTCAGCGGGCGTGCCGCAGCGCGTTCTTCATCAGGATAATGCACTGTGAAAACATCGGCATAGGCTTCTTCGGCTTTTTCCTTAAGATAGCCCTCCGTTACATAAGGGCCAAAACGACGCGGATCGACACCCATCATATCAATGGATGGCTCGCCCTCCACAATCCATTCCGCCAATTGCCAGCCGGCGCCGCCTGCAGCAGTCACACCAAAGGAATGCCCCTCATTGAGCCAAAAGTTTTTCAGCCCCGGTGCAGGCCCGATAATAGGATTGCCATCCGGCGTATAGGCAATTGCACCATTATAGACTTTTTTAATCCCCACCTCGCCAAAGGCCGGAACACGCGCAATCGCTGTTTCAATATAAGGCATCAGGCGCTCAAGATCTTCCTGAAACAGCTCATATTCGCAATCATCCGAAGGCCCGTCCTGATAACAGACCGGTGCGCCGATTTCATAAGGCCCGAGCAACAGGCCGCCATTTTCCTCGCGCATATACCATGAGCTGTCACTCTCGCGCAGCACACCCATTTCCGGCAAACCTTTGGCCTTACGCTCCATAATGGCCGGATGCGGCTCGGTGACAATATATTGATGCTCAACCGGCACCACCGGCACAGTCAGGCCAACCATCTTGCCGGTTTTGGCAGCAAAACTGCCCGATGCCGAAACCACATGATCTGCCGTAATATCGCCCTTGTCTGTCCTGACAAGCCATTTGCCATCCGGCAATTGCTCAATACCGGTTACTGTGGTGTAACGGTAAATCGTGGCGCCCATATCACGCGCGCCCTTTGCCAATGCCTGTGTAAGATCTGCCGGTTGAATATAACCATCATCAGGATGCTGGATTGCACCGAGAATGCCGTCCGTTTCGGCCAATGGCCAGACTTCCTTGACCTCTTCCGGTGTCAATAATTTCACCGGCACGCCAATCGTCTCTGCCACCCCTGCATAATACATATATTCATCCCAGCGATCCTTGGTGCGTGCAAGGCGAATATTGGTGCAATTGCTAAAGCCGACATTAAGGCCGGTTTCCTTTTCCAGCTCCTGATAGAATTTGACCGAATATTTATGAATCTGGCCAACAGAATAGCTCAGGTTAAACAAGGGCAACAAACCTGCCGCATGCCATGTTGAACCTGAAGTCAGCTCCTTGCGCTCAATCAGCACCGAATCTGTCCAGCCTTTTTTTGCCAGATGGTAGAGCGTAGAAACACCTACCACACCGCCACCAATCACAACCGCACGGGCATGGGTTTTCATGAAATTTTTTCCTCTGAACGGCAATACCGCTTTTCTGTAAAGACGGATAAGCACTGCAACAGTTTACAAGAGCGTATCATTTGCAAGGCGTTCCCCTGCCTGCAAACCAACACACCAAGGCGTATCAGACCATTTCAAGGCGCCTGCAATCAGGCCCCTCCTCCGATCCTTTAACGCTACTATGCTGCCAGTTCAGTTCCTTGTAAGGTCTGTTTGCGACACTGTCGAAAAACGCCGCGACGCGGTAATTTTGCTGCACATTTCTGTCCATATGCAAAATGCACCGATAACAAAAAAGAGAGACGCAACCTTCCTGTCAAAAGCCGGAACCCTTAACCTGAAAGCTTGCGCAAAAAAAGCTGCAATTGCCCGCGCAATCACAGCCTTTTTTTAAAAAAACACAAACGGCAGTGTTATTTATGTGTGCCGCCGCCATTGAGAATTGTAATTGCCTCATTACCGCTCAGGGCTTCACGATCACCATTAGGAAAAGTGATAAAGCAACCGCTCGGGCAAATGGTAACTTTTTCACCAGGCTGAATAGTCACCTGCTGCTTGGAAGAACCTTCCGTTACCACCAATGTCTGTGCAGTATTGTCGCTGTTGAGCACCGATGCAGCAAGAGATGAGCCCGCCCCTGCCAGAAGACCGGCAATCAGGACAAAACTGCCAAAACCGGTTTTTTTCACATTCAACATAGCCATCCCCTTGATCAAAACTGCGGTACAAACTGCACAAACCATATAAGTCATGTCTTGTCTGCACAAAAACACCCCGGTTTATGAAAAATACTGAAGTGTTTTCATTGTTTGTTTTAAAGCATTATCCTGCCGCAATATCGCTTCATCCTTTTGCCCCGGAAATGCTCTGAACCATTTCATAGCCTTATTTATAATCATTCCATATGAACAGCAACTGAATGTCCGCTAAATTGCCGGTTAAACTGATTGTGATATGCCCCGCCGTACATGCGCGATATTCAGCCTGTCGCCTCTTCTTCAGAACTGTAATGAAACCCCGGCAAAGGCGTGCTGCTTGGCAGCAATGAAACGGCAATGCCCTCTTCTGCAAATTTTTCCACAATGCGAAACTGCAATTCATTGCGCACCCCTAATGCATTGGTAATATCTGCAAGGAAAATGCGGATCTCAAAACGCATCATCATATTGGTGCCGACCAGTTCCGTCATATTAATAAGAAACACCATCGGTTCCGGATTTTTCAGAACCATCGGCGTCTCTTTGGCAATTTCCAGCAACCGGACCTGTACCGCACGGGCATTATCCGTATAGGGCAGCAAAATCTGCATATCGGAACGGCCAAGCTTATTGCGATGCGTCCAGTTACCAACATTATCATTAATCAATGTCGAGTTCGGAACGATAATCGTCTCACGCTGAAACGTCTCAACTTCCGTAGCGCGCACACTGATTTTCTTTACAAAGCCGCTGACTGTGCCGGTTTGCACCCAATCACCTACTTTCAGCGGCCGCTCAGCCAGAAGGATCAGCCCCGACACGAAATTTGATACAATATTCTGCAGGCCAAAACCGATACCAAGCGAAAGCCCCCCTGCCACCAGCGCAAGGCTGGAAAGATTGATACCGGCAGCAGAAATCGCCAGCAAAGCCGAAACAGCCAGCCCCACATAACCAACCACTGTTTTGATGGAATTACGAACGCCGGAATCAACCCGCCCCCGTGCCATAACACTGCCATCCAGCCAGTTCTGAAACAAGCGGGTCAGAAAATAGCCGATCACAAACAGCACAATACCTGTGAGAATATTAATCAGCGAGATTGAAAAACTGCCAACCTGAAAACCCGTCATAACCCGTACAAAGGCATTGCGCAGTTCCAGCCACTGAAAGCCAAATTGCATCAAAACCAGCGGCACGCCGATAAAGAGCACAATAAGATTGATTGCAATCCCCGCCATCAGGCCAAGCTGATCAAGCGTTGCATCCGTTGCATTGAATTTATCCCGCAGGGAGCGGCCAACGGCTGTATTGGCAAATGCTTTTTCGTGTGTGATAGCGCGCGCTGTCAAAAAACCCAGATACATAGTGACGAGAAAAGCGCCGGTCACCACAATTTGCTGCGCAACAAAGCGGGCAAAACCGATATAGCCAAACACCGCCGCCACTATTGGCATCAAGCCCAGCAATATAAGCAGGGCCTTGGCCAATTTCGGCCAGGGCCGCAGGGTTCCCGTTTCCGGATCCTGTATGGGTTTGAGAAAAGCAATCGACAGCATAAGCGAGCCAACCATCACCGTGCCGATAATACTTTTGGCAACAGTCAGCGATAACGGGGAAGACATCACCGCATTGAGAATTTCAAGGAAATATTCCACGCTCTGGGTAACTGCCGCCGCAGTAAGGAGCAATATCAGGATACGCGCCGGCTTGGGCGCAATCGGCAGCAAGCGCCAGTTTGGCATATCAGGGCTCAGCACCCCGCAGGCAAGGCGGTAGATCAGCATCACCACACAGATCAGCGAGAACAATGCGATCAGCAATTGCGCTATATCCGGCCGCAGCAGATCAAAATACTGAAACAGCAAATAGACCAGAACCAGAAAAACCACAATCGCAAGTGATGGAATAACCGTTGACCAGAAAGCCACAGACAACCGGCTCAGATAGCTCGGCTTATCCTCCCAAAGATCGCGTTCATAAAGATCTGCCAGCCAATGGCGTGCACTCAGATGAATAAGCAAGGCCGGCACAACTGAAACCGCAATAACCCCCAGCAAAATCCAAAGGCGCGGATAAAGCGTAAAATCCCACCAGGATTTCAAGAGATAATAAAAGGTTCTGGTTTCATAGCCTGCGGCATTAACCACCTCACTCACCAGCGCCGCATTAATATCCACCCGTTGAGAGAGTGTCTGTGCAAACAAATCACGCCGGATAGAGCCGATCTCCTCAATCAGCCGGTTTGCCTCCACCGAAACATCTTCAGTAACGCCAAGCAATGTGTTGATTTCAGATTTTTCAGCCATGAGCCGCGCACGTTCACTGGCCACAATTTCCGGTTCTGCCGGCTTTCCCTCTGCAGGCGGGGGCCCCATTTGCTCCAGACGTGAATTGATCTCGCCAAGTCGCGGACGAAACGCAAGGCCGGCATCAAGCAGTTTTTTGGAAATGCCGTCGAGCCTGATTTTTATTTTTGCCAGCGCCTCGTCATTCTTGCGGGATTTGGCAACGGATTTGGCAATCTCATCTGTTTGTTTGCGCAAGTCCTCAATCACCGGTTTTTGCTGCGCAACAATACTTAAGCCCGCGCCAACCGGTTCCGTCTGCATTGCAGCGCGTTCCACCACCGCAAAGCCTGAAACAAACAGAGCGGCCGCAAGCACGGTTGCACAAAGGAAAGCTCGCAACATTATCACCGGCAAATGTTTCAAAATCTGTCTCACAACAAAATACTGTTTCTGATTCATTTTATTGGATTTTTCAAAACCATTCATCCGGCAATATCGCAAATGCAAATTGCAGAACTGATGATTTCACGCGCGGATATCAATCAGGATAGAGGCGCAAATAAGATGATGGGCAAAACCGGCCAACATCCTTATTATTTTGCAAAAAAAACAAAACTGCCCGATATCCGCTTCAGCACTATTTCCCCTTTAAAAACAGAATAAAGCAAGCCTTGTGCGCTATTGCGCTTGTGATTGCCTTGATGAATGGTTAATAAATAGGCAAACCAGTGCAGAAAAGCAGATGCGGGCTTCAACTATGGTCACATTCTGCCATTTCTGTCCCCCGCAGCGAATATTTTATCCGATCACAACCAATATAGGCCAAAACCATTATAAATCAGATAAAATCAGCATTCACTGGGAAAGACCGGACGCAGCGGCAGCAACGGCCGGTGCGCACTGTATTATATTCTCTTTTCCTGCTGTGGTTTCTCTCCGGCCTCGTAACGCTGCAAACACCCCTTGTTTCTGATGGTTATTCCGATGCGGCAAATCAGGCAGCCGCCCTGCCGCAGGAGCAAGCCAATATACAACCTGAAGATTCCCAATCCGGCACACAGAATAATAATCTGACAGCGCCGGTGCGGGCTATTCTCACGCCCGCCCTGTATTTCAGCAGCAAAGCGCTGCCTTTTAACGGCAACAGCAATTTTCTTGTTCCTGTGCTTTTCACATTGCTGGCAGCATTCTGCGCCCGGCATTTTGCGCATAGTCAGAACAACACTATGCGGCAAAGGCTGTTTTTTGCCGCCCGTTCCCGCGCGCCGCCGGCTGGCGCACAAAATTAAATTATGCCGCCTGACAGCGCATATATTTAAACCTTGTATTTCAACGGCTTTCTCAGGCCACTTGTCCTGCAAAGCCTGTTCTCTAACTTATAGTCATCCTTGTATTTTCAAAAATACATCATGACTGAAAGCATCCAAACCGGATTTCACACATGCGTACACCCAAATGGGCTGTATATCTTTACAGCTTTATCATTCTGGCAGGCATGCTTATTGCCCTGCCCAATCTCTTTACCAAGCAACAGCTGGAAAATATGCCCGGCTGGTTTCCTAAAAATCAGGTAACACTCGGGCTTGATTTACGCGGCGGCTCCTATCTGGTTTTGGAAGTTGATGCCGCCGCCCTCAAGAAAGACCGTTTACGCTCCCTGCTGGATGATGCCCGCAGCAAATTGCGCTCCGAGCGCATTCAGGCACAGTCCATCCGCGTGGCCGGTGATGCGGTTCTGGTCAATATTGCCGATGCGCAACAGCGCACGCGCGCACTCACCGCGCTCAAAACCCTGATCACGCCGGTTTCAACCAGCGGCTTTGGCACTCCCGTTAATGATATTGACGTGACCGAAGCTGATGATCAGATCCGCCTGACCCTGACCGAGGCCGGTTTCAACTACCGCCTTGATAGCGCGCTCACCCAAAGCCTTGAAATTATCCGCCAGCGTGTGGATCAGGTTGGCGTGGCTGAACCCTCTATCCAGCGCGTTGGCAGCGATCGTATTGTTGTTCAGCTGCCAGGCTTGCAGGATCCCACACAACTGCGCCAATTGCTTGGCTCCACCGCCAAAATGAGCTTCCATATGGTGGCTGATGTGGATCCCAACAGCCCGCCGCCTCCCGGCGTCAGCATTTTGGAAGATGCCAAAAATCCAGCCATTAAATATCCGATTGAAGATCAGGTTGCATTAAGCGGCGAACGCCTCACCGATGCCCGCGCCGGCTTTGACCAGCGCACCAATGAGCCGATTGTTTCATTCCGCTTTGACAGTCAGGGCGCGCGCCAGTTTGCCGATATCACCACCAAGAATGTCAACCGTCCTTTTGCCATTGTGCTGGATGACAAGGTTTTGTCTGCACCAACCATTCGTGAGCCGATTACCGGCGGTTCCGGACAGATCAGCGGTCAGTTTACTGTGGAAGACACGGTTGTGCTCTCTGCCCTGCTGCGCGCCGGTGCCCTGCCTGCCCCGCTCACTGTGATTGAAGAGCGCACCGTTGGCCCGGATCTTGGCGGCGATGCGATTAAAATGGGTATCTATACCGGCCTTGCCGGCTTTGCCCTTGTGGCGCTGTTCATTGTCATGCTTTATGGTTTCTGGGGCATGATTGCGAATTTTGCGCTGCTGCTCAACACGGTTCTCACCTTCGCGGCACTCACGCTGATCGGCGCGACACTGACCCTGCCTGGTATTGCCGGTATCATTCTCAGTATCGGTATTGCTGTGGATGCGAATATCCTTATTAATGAACGTATCCGCGAAGAGACCAAAAAAGGCCTGAGCGCCATGCCGGCACTCGATAAAGGCTTTAACTCGGCCTATTCCACCATTGTGGATGCCAATGTCACTTCCGTTATCGCAACAATTCTTCTGTTTATGTTCGGCTCCGGCCCTGTGCGCGGCTTTGCCATTACCATGATGCTCGGCATTGCCATTTCCATGTTCACAGCTGTTTCAGTGGTGCGCATGATCATGGCCTGGTCCGTGCGCCGCCGTAAACTTAAAACCCTGCATATTGAGCCAATGGTGCGCATTGCACCGGAAAACACCAATTACCAGTTTATGAAAGCCCGCTATTTCGGGATTCTGGTCTCTATCGTACTTTCCGTTGCCTCGCTGTTCCTGTTTTTCAAACCAGGGCTTAATTACGGCCTCGATTTTACCGGTGGTATTCAGGTGGAAATCACCACATCCAAGCCGGCAGATCTTGCAGCATTGCGCTCCTCGCTCGGCGGCCTTGGCCTTGGTGAGGTTGCCCTGCAAAATGCCGGCAATGACCGGAATGTGCTGATCCGCGTGCAGCGTCAGGATGGCGGTGAAGAGGCACAAACCATTGCGGTTAACAAGGTGCGCAATGCTGTTCAGACCATTGATAAAGATGTAAAAATTGAACGTACTGAAGTCGTTGGACCTAAAGTCAGCGGTGAACTGGCACGTTCCGGCTTTATCGCCCTTGCGCTTGCGGCTGTCGCTATGCTGATTTATCTGTGGTGGCGGTTTGAATGGTATTTTGCCGTTGGTGCGATTGCCACCCTTGTGCTGGATACCACCAAGCTGGTCGGTTTCTTTGTAGTGACCCAGCTTGATTTCAACCTGACTGCCATTGCCGCAGTGCTCACGCTGGTTGGTTATTCTGTTAATGACAAAGTGGTGGTCTATGACCGCATGCGCGAGAATATGCGTATGTATAAAGCCAAACCACTGCGTGAAATCATTGATATGAGTATCAATCAGGTTTTCGCCCGCTGTATCTATACATCAGCCTGTACCTTCCTTGCTGTTCTGCCAATGGCGATCTGGGGCGGCAGCGCGGTTGAAAATTTCGCGATACCGATGCTGTTCGGGGTATTTATTGCCACCACATCATCAATCTTCATTGCAGCGCCAATTCTCATGCTGCTTGGCACCTGGTGGGAGCGCACCCATGATCGCTCTCTGGGGGATACGGAAGATACGGTTACTGCAAAATAATCAAACAAGGCACCCTCCGGAAAGACTGCCATATTTCCGGAGGGTGCCACCTCCTGCTGAAAAGCTTCATATTTTTCCAAATCCACGTATAAAAAACATAAATCATTAATGGTCTGGTGTTTTAAACTGGCATAATATGAATAGCTGTTACAAATAGGTGATGCGCAATCAAATCACCCGCTCCCTGCCTTGAAAAGGCTGAATTCGGTGTTTTGTGATCACGTAACCATATTAAAACAAAAGGTGTCATCTGATAGATGAAGTGGAAAGATTACATCTGGCCGGTTATCGGCATCGGCGCGGTTATTGTTTCCGTATGGCTTCTTTATAAAGAACTGCGCAGCATTTCCCTTGAAGATGTAATCGACAGCATGACCGCGATAACACTCAAACAATGGCTTTTGAGTGCTGGTTGCGCCCTGCTCTCCTATATGTCGCTGGCCGGTTATGACCGCATTGCGCTTAAACATCTTAACAAGAAAATCTCCTGGCTTTTTATCAGCCTGAGCTCCTTTACAGCCTATGCCTTGTCGCACAATATCGGCGCCTCGGTTATTTCCGGCGCTGTTGTGCGCTATCGTGCCTATTCCTCCAAAGGATTAAGCGGCGCGGAAGTGGCTGTTCTTGTCGGGTTTTGTTCTTTCACCTTTGCACTCGGCACCTTAATCCTCAGTGCCTTTGTCATGCTGATTGAGCCGGAATTGTTGCATCGCTTTAATGATGACATCCCCAGGGAACTGATACTGGCAGCCGGTGCGTTCATTCTTCTTCTGGTGGCGCTGTATATTTTGGGCAGCTGGATGCAACTGCGCCCGCTGCGCATTGGCTCCAAATTCCAGCTATCCTATCCGCGTCTGCCGGTCGTGGCACTCCAGCTCATTATCGGCCCTCTGGAGCTGATCGGTGCTGCCGGTATTATTTACTTCGCCTTGCCTGAGCTCAATCATCCAAGCTTTTTGATTGTCCTTGGTATTTTTCTTATTTCCTTTTCCGCTGCCCTTATTTCCAATGCCCCGGGCGGGCTTGGCGTGCTGGAATTTCTGTTTATCACCGGCCTGCCGGATCTCAATCCCGCCGATGTGCTGGCAGCACTGATTGTCTTTCGCCTGCTCTATCTGCTGATCCCCTTTGCCATCTCACTGATTGTGGTGCTGATTTTTGAGAAAAGCGAATTTTCCCGCAGGCGCAAAGCACAGGATGCAAGCTGATAAAATTAAAAAAGAGCGGTTTATCTTATAAAACGCTCTTTTCTTATTTATTTTATGATAACGGCATCAACATCAATATAGGGAGCACCAAAGCTCTCCACATCTATATTGCCGTGAATTTGCACTTTTGTTTTATCATCAACTGAAACATTGGGAAATTTTTCAGCATCAATATCGATAAGAATTTCTCCGGTCTCATCGGTAAACATATATTTCTCATAGCCGATTTTTCTTGAGATAAAACCATCAAGAACAACACGCTGATCATCAAGCGGGCTTTTCAGAATATCTGCCACCGTGCGGCCGCTATTTTGATTGGTCGGCCCCACATATTGCGCATAAGAATGCCCGGCGGAAAAAACAGTTGCCGCCAGCATAGACAGCACTAAAATAAATTTATTACGCATTACATAAACACCTTAATGTTTAATTAAATCAAGTAAAAACAACAGCTTAAATAGTATTTTAATTATGATTTTTCAAGTCTTCATTATCAGCAAATTATATAGGCTTCGTAAATCTGCCGGAAGAAACTGTGGCTATTTATAAAAAGCAAAAGCCGCGGGATTTATATTTCGCGGCTTTTGACCATTATCTGTCCGGCTTATGAATGTGCCCAGTCCCAGTAGAGTTTACGGGCTTTTTGTGCAACCGGACCATAGCTCAGTTGCTTGTCATCAAAACCGATTACCGGCACAACCTTGGAATGATTGCCTGTGGAGAAGATTTCATCCGCCCCGCGGAAATCCTCAACCTTCAGCGTTGTTTCTGTCACTGTCACACCATTATCGCGCAGCAGGCCAATCACACGCTGACGGGTAATACCATTGAGAAATGTGCCATTGGGCGCAGGAGTGAAAACCTCACCATCACGCACCATAAACACATTGGATGAAGCCAGTTCGGCCACATTGCCCAGCATATCGCATACCAGCGCATTGCCAAAACCTTTGGCACGGGCTTCACGGATCATGCGCGCATTATTGGGATACAGGCAGGCAGCCTTTGCATCCAGCGGCATTGTTTCAATAGTCGGACGACGGAAACGCGTGGTGGTAATGGTAAAACCGGTTGGTTCGCCCAGTGGAATTTCTTCAAGGCATAAGGCAAAATCCGTGCTGTCTGCAGCCGGCAGCACAACATTGGCCTCGCCCTCTTCCGCCCAATACATCGGACGAATGTAAACTGCGGCATTCTCACCAAATTTGGCCATACCCTGACGGGTCAGCTCCATAATTTCCTCAGCCGTATAAGTTGGCTTCAGACCAAGCGCCTCTGCCGAACGATTTACACGCGCACTGTGGCGGTCGAGATCAGGAATAACGCCCTCAAAACCACGTGCACCATCAAAGACAAGTGAGCCTAGCCATGTAGCCTGCGAAGAAGCGCCGAGAATGCGCACATCGCCCTCGTACCATTTGCCTTTATAAAATGTCCAGCTGCGACCGATCTGGCCCATGAGAATTCTCCATATGCGAATCAGTTTTCATTCGGCTCTTGTCGTAGCAAGTTAAGCTCATGATATTGCTATGCTTTGCGGCAGAAGAACCGATAATCCTATCCATTTTTCCGGTTTTTTATAAAAACCGGCCATGCCGCATCACCATAAAACTCTGCGCAGCAAGTGCAACCGCGGAATATTCAGAACATTTTTTTATCGGCATTTTACAACGCAAAAATATTACAAAAATCAGCATTTCATACATTTGAATCACAAGATCATTCTCAACCCGCATCAAGTATGGCTGCGCCCTTATTTAAATTTTCATTTTACGTAAACGGAATAAAATTGTTTCAAGTTCCGGAAAACAAACGCCATTCACAGATATAAAAATATTTTAAAATCACATTATTTTAAAAAAAGATCCTCAAAACCCTATGCTCAGAATGCAGAATATAGCCATTATTTTCAAAATAACTGTTTCTAATAATCTACTTTAGCAACCATCTAATATGACATTTTTTACAAGTCTGGCACGCAAACAGCTATTGCCCCATCGGATTTACTGTGAAAAGTTGTTACATCAAATTTCATAACAATAAACTTTGGGGAATGATCAATGCAGCTTAAACATATAGCTTTTGCCACATGCACAATGCTCAGCAGCCTGGCTTTCGCAACCGGTATTTCCCAGGCGCGTGACCTCACTGTTGTTTCCTGGGGCGGCAGTTATCAGGACGGTCAGCGGGAAATTTATTTCAAGCCCTTTGCCAAACAACTGGGCAAACCGGTGCTCGATGAAAGCTGGGACGGCGGCTATGGCGTATTGCAAGCCAAGGTCAAGGCTGGTGAGACCAATTGGGATGTCGTGCAGGTGGAGGCTGAAGAGCTGGAGCTTGGCTGTGCAGACGGCATTTATGAAACAATTGACTGGGAAGCCCTTGGCGGTGAAGATAAATTCATCCCTGCTTCTGTACATGAATGCGGCGTTGGCGCCATTGTCTGGTCAACCGGCATTGCCTATAATGCCGATACAATGAAAGAAGCACCCAAATCATGGGCGGATTTCTGGGATGTTGAAAAATTTCCGGGCAAACGTTCATTGCGCAAAAGCGCCAAATATGCGCTTGAATTTGCGCTGATTGCTGATGGTGTTGCCCCCAAAGATGTATATGACGTCTTGTCAACACCGGAAGGTGTGGATCGCGCTTTCAAAAAGCTGGATGAAATTAAACCGCATATTGTGTGGTGGGAAGCCGGCGCACAACCGGTGCAATTGCTCTCTTCCGGAGAAGTGGTGATGGCCTCGGTCTATAATGGCCGTATCAATGCGCTCAACCGCACGGAGAACAAGAATTTCGGTTTTGTCTGGCCGGGCAGTATTTATGCGGTCGATAGCTGGGCGATTATGAAGGGGACGCCTTTCCCCAAAGAATCGATGGATTTCATCGCCTTTGCAAGCAAGGCCGATAATCAGGCCAAATTGCCGGAATATATCACCTACGGGCTGCCCAATATTGAAGCAGATAAATTTGTGGATGAAAAATACCGCAAAGACCTGCCGACAACACCTGAAAATATGACCGAGGCTGTGGCCATAGGCGTTGATTTCTGGACCGATAATTCAGAGAGCCTGAACCAGCGTTTCAATGCCTGGCTGGCACAGTAACCCTATGCCGTAACGGCATCCGCTCCGGTGCGGTGGCCTTCCCCCGTGGGTCACACCACATGCCGGAGCGGCATTTTTCCGGCCGCCTGCTCATCCCTGATTTTTGGCAGGCGCCATTCTTATCCCGAGCATATCCGGCAAAAACCGCCATCGGTTGTGCACAAGGATAATGCTCAAAGCCAATAATCAGAGCAGTTAAAAAACAATGTTCCCGCCGGAGCAGCTCTGAAATATTTTGAGGTTACAGGCGTGAACCAACCATTTATTCATTTTGATAAAGTGAGCAAGGCCTTTGGCTCACTGACCGTTGTAGACAATCTGGATCTGACAATCAGCAAAGGTGAATTTGTCAGCATGCTCGGGCCTTCGGGTTCCGGCAAAACAACATTGCTGATGCTGCTGGCCGGTTTTGAACGCCCCACAGGCGGCACGGTCAGTGTGGGTGGCAAGCGCATTGACCAGCTCCCTCCGCACAAGCGCAATATGGGCGTTGTGTTTCAGAATTACGCCTTGTTTCCCCATATGACCATTGCTGAGAATGTCGCTTTTCCGCTGCGGATGCGCGGCATACAAAAAGCAGAAATACAGGATCGGGTTAAACGCGCGCTCGATATGGTGCAACTTGGCACCTTGCTGGAACGCAAGCCCTCCCAGCTCTCCGGCGGCCAGCAACAACGCGTGGCGCTTGCACGTGCTTTGGTGTTTGAACCGGAAGTTGTGCTGATGGATGAGCCGCTTGGCGCACTCGACAAGCAATTGCGTGAACGTATGCAGCTCGATATTCGTGAGCTGCATCAACGCCTTGGATTAACCATTGTTTTTGTCACCCATGATCAGTCAGAAGCCCTGACCATGAGCGACCGCATCGCGGTATTTAATCGCGGCAAAATTGAGCAGATCGGCACACCGTCACAGATTTACGACCACCCCGCCACACAATTTGTTGCCGAATTTATCGGCGAGACCAATCTTATTGACGGCAAGGTCGCCGCCACCCATGGCAACCAACTGCAGATCCGCCTCAATAATGGTCAGAATATCTGTGTGGATACGCAGGCACATTTGCATGCAGGGCAGAATATCCGCCTCTCATTGCGGCCTGAGCGCATGCGCCTAAACACTATGAATGAGCCCGTGCGTCTCAACAATACGGACGAAGCTGTAAACAGCCTCACAGCTTCCATCCGCGATATTGTCTATCACGGGGATCATCTGCGTGTGGCGCTGGATATGGCCGGCCAGAACCTTATTGCCAAGGCCGATCGCAATTTCCAGTCCCTGCATATTGGTGATCAGGTAACGCTTTCTTTTGCCCCGGCAGATTGCTGGCCAATTGCCATTGCCCATCAAACAGTAAAGGCAGCGGCATGAGTGAATCGCAATGGCAACGGCTTAAATCTTTCGCGCTTGTGGCACCGCTCGGTTTGTTCCTGCTGGTCTTTTTCATCATCCCGATGATCACCATGATGAAAGAGGCTGTCTCTGATCCGGTGGCGGCAAAGGCTCTGCCCCTGACCGCACAGACTGTGCACGGCTGGAACCCGGAAACACCGCCAACCGCGGCAATGCAGGCGGCACTGGCGGAAGATATCCGCAACAATAATGATGCACAAATGTTCGGCGATCTGGTGCGCCGCCTTAACAGTGCCCAGCCCGGCTTTCGCACATTAATGAGCAAGACCCGCAACCGGCTTTTAAAACTGGAGGAGCCGGTTGATTATACGCAACTCGATCTCACCGCCATTGATAAAAAATGGGGCGAGCAGCCATATTGGCAGGCAATTGCCAGCGCGGCATCCTCCACTATGACCGACCGCAATCTTCTGGCAGCCATTGATATGGAGCGCGATATTTCCGGCGAGATCCGCGCCTTGCCGGCTGATGCTTCGGCCAATGTCACAATTATGGTGCGCACATTCATCACCGCGCTCAGCGTTACTATTGCCTGCATCCTCATCGGCATTCCCTTTGCTATGGTTGCAGCTTCAGTTGAGGGCTGGAAACGCCAATTATTGCTCGGCGCCGTGTTGTTACCGCTCTGGACATCGCTGCTGGTGCGCACAGCCGCCTGGTTTATCCTATTGCAGGATCAGGGGCTGATCAATAATGCCCTCATTGCCCTTGGCATCACAAGTGAGCCGCTGGCGCTGATCTTCAACCGCACCGGTGTGATCATTGCCATGACTCATGTTTTGCTGCCATTCATGGTGCTGCCGGTCTTCAGCGTGCTGATAGGAATACCCAAAAATCTTATACCCGCATCCGCTTCGCTCGGTGCGCACCCCTTGCGCTCTTTCTTTTCCATTCTGTTGCCACTGATCATGCGCGGGGTTGTATCCGGCTCGCTGCTCGTCTTCATGACAGCTCTTGGCTATTATATTACCCCTGCCCTGATCGGCGGCGCCAAAGATCAGCTGATCAGTTCGGTGATTGCTTTCTACGCCATGGGGGCTGCCAATTGGGGCATGGCCGGAGCGCTCGGAATGGTGCTGCTTATTGCAACTATCCTGCTTTATGCAATCTATATGCGCCTTTCCACCGAGAAGGAGGCACACGCATGACCAGTTTCAGGCTTCTCAAAATAGTGTTTGGTGCAAGTGTGGTGTTTTTTCTGCTGGCACCGCTGGTGGCTATCCTGCCGCTGGCTTTTACCAGCGGAGCCTTGCTCGGCTATCCTATGGAAGGCTATTCCACCCGTTGGTTTCAGGAGCTGGTGCAGGCCGATGCCTGGCGGCGCTCAATCGTTAACAGCCTGATTATTTCCGCTGGCACAACGGCACTTGCCACAATTCTTGGCACGATCGGGGCGCTGGGGCTGCGCGGCAATCAATATTCCTTTGTATTCAACTCGATCAAAACCGTGTTTTTGCTGCCAATGGTCGTGCCTGCTGTAGTGCTTGGCGTGGGTATGCAACTGATGTTTGCCCGCTATGATCTGCTCAATTCCTACAGCGGCGTCATCATTGCCCACACGGTTGTGGCCGTCCCTTTCGTGGTTATTAATGTGCTGGCTGTGTTGCAAAGCGTGGATCGGCGTGTTGAACAGGCCGCGGCAAGCCTTGGCGCGCCCGCCTATGTGGTTCTTCAAAAAATAACCCTGCCACTGGCAAAGCCCGGTATTATTTCCGGCGCGGTTTTTGCCTTTGCGACTTCGCTGGATGAGGTGGTGCTCACCCTGTTTGTAGCCGGCCCCAACCAGCGCACGCTGGCGCGGCAAATGTTCTCAACCATCCGTGAAAATATCAGCCCGGCCATTGCCGCTGCAGCCTTTGTCTTCATCACCGGCACTGTAATGATTGCGCTGATCATGATTTTAACCCGCCGCAAAACAGCGGTACAACCACAATAAATATAAATATTATAAATTCATAAGCCGCCTTTTGAAATATATTCAAATGGCGGCTTTACCATATACCGCGATGCGGCCAGCAGCCAAATTTTTCAGACATACGCGGTGCAAGGCGGTTATAACGGCGGCGCTTCAAATCTTCGCCTTTATAAGAAATTGCGCTGAGAGTTCGCAATAACTGTGTGACAGTCAGTTTCAGCATCCGGACTGGTGACATGGTGCACTCCTCTTCTCAGATTACCAAAATTAATATTTTGTTAATCAAACGCCGGTTGTGCCCCTGTGTCAATAACAACATCAAATTTATGAGATTATAAATTTATCCATGCTTTATCCGGCATGCCGGATAAAGCAATTTATAAGCGGATTTATCCCTTGCGAATATGCTGCAAGCCCTCATTCCAGATTTTCAGCTGGTCAAGAACCGTCCTTGCACCAGCCTCCACCATTTCATTTGCAACAAATGCACCATTTTCATCAAGAAACTGCTGATAATTCGGCAGGGCTATCACTTCCGGCAAGGCCACCATACGCAAAGTTGTGAGATGCGAACGGGCAATCTGTGCCGCGCGCAAGCCTCCGGAAACACCGCCATAGCTTAAAATTGCAGCCGGTTTGTAATTCCATTCAAGACTGAGATAATTGACAGCATTAAAAAACTCAGCCGGCGGCGCATAATTATATTCCGGAGTAACAAACACAAAAGCATCCCCGGCACTGATCAGGCGGCTCCATTTTTTGGTGTGCTCATGCTCATATTTCTGCGCACGCGGATGAGTCGTTTCGTCAAAAAAAGGCAGACGAATCTCTGCCAGGTCAATCAGTTCCGCATCAAAATCAGAATTTGCCGCAGCAAATTCATTAAACCATCTGGCAAATTTATCACCGTGGCGGGCTGAGCGGGTTGCGCAGATAATCGTATAAAGTTTTGGCACCGGATATTTCCTGTAAAATCAAAAGACAAGCATAATGCAACATCGCCGGCTTTCACCGGCGCTGTTATAATCAAGACAACATCCGAAAGCGCGAGGCAGCGCATAACCGGATATAGTTTATTTAAAAATTTCTCACAAAACTGCAAGTAAACGGCTGCACCACACTGTTCACCAAACAGGACAATACCATGTAAAAAACGAGGTATTACCAGCTTGACAGCCTGAGCAGTGATGACCTTATCTCAGTGCCGGCTCTGCATTATTTTACGAAAAGCTTATTTTTCATGAACCGGCAGCGCGGTAATTTTAACCTTGGCAATATTACGCCGCTCCATTGTCAGCACCTCAAATTCAAAACCATCTGCAGTGAACTTTTCTCCGCCAAGCGGAATATGGCCAAGATGCCAAAGCACAAAACCGGCAAGCGTGGTATAGCGGTCATCCTCATCCACCAGATCACAATCCAGTATACCGCTGAGACGGCGAATATCGGTAAAGCCATCGGCAATCCACACGCCTTCCTCAACAGTTTCAACGCTTTTTGCATCGTCCTCATCATCCGGAAATTCACCGGCAATCGCTTCAAGAATATCTGTCGGCGTAGCCACCCCTTCAAAAGAGCCGTGCTCATCAACAATAATGGCCATTTGCACCGGCGATCCGCGCAACTGTTCCATCACACGCAACACATTGCTGTGCTCATGCACAACCAGCGGCTGCTTCATTGCAGCCTCCCAATCAACCGGTTTTGAATCTGCCAGATACAGCAACAGATCCTTGGTCAATGCCACGCCGGCAAATTCATCAACCTGCCCGCGCGCCAGAATAACGCGCGAATGGGCAAACTGGCGTAACTCATCGCGCAATTCTTCTTCACTCGCATCAAGATCCAGCCACTCCACCTCATTACGCGGCGTCATGATAGAGCGCACCGGCCGATCGGCAAGATCAAGCACACCGCGGATCATTTCCTTTTCCTCCGGGCGGAAAACATCGGCCGCGGCAGTATGTTCGGCAATCACGTCAACCGTTTCCGACAGGGCATCATCAGTGCCGCGCCCGCCACCAAGCAAACGCAACACCGCGCCGGCTGTGCGTTCACGCAGATCATTGGTGGTAATGCGCTTTTCACGATTATGGCGGCCAATCTGATTGGCTGCCTCGATAAGGATCGAGAAGCCGATTGCCGCATAAAGATAACCCTTGGGCACATGATAGCCAAAGCCCTCAATTACCAGGCTGAAACCGATCATCATCAAAAAGCCAAGGCAGAGAATAACCACAGTGGGGTGTTTGTTCACAAAGGTCATCAACGGTTTGGAGGCCAGCATCATCACGCCCATGGCGATAATAACGGCCAGCATCATAACCGGCAGATGCTGCACCATACCCACAGCCGTTATCACGCTATCAAGTGAGAAAACCGCATCCAGCACCACAATCTGGGCAATAACCTGCCAGAACACCGCATGCACCGGATTGCCTTCCTTTACATGATTTTCCCCTTCGAGGCGCTCATGCAGCTCCATGGTGCCTTTGGCGAGCAAAAACACACCGCCAATAATCATGATGAGATCGCGGCCGGAAAAATCCAGCGTAAAAACAGTAAAAAGCGGGCGGGTAAGCGTGACAATCCACGAAATTGAAGCAAGCAAGCCAAGCCGCATCAGCAAGGCAAGGCTAAGGCCAAGCAAACGCGCTTTATTGCGCTGGTTGTGCGGCAATTTACCTGCCAAAATCGAAATAAAAACCAGATTATCAATCCCGAGAACAATCTCAAGAACAATCAAGGTTACCAAGCCTATCCAGGCATTGGGATCGGCAATCCATTCCATGGGTTGTCGTGTCCTGAAGCACGTTTCATTCAAATAATATTAGCTACCTGCCAATAATGCAGGGTAATGAGATGCAATCATATAAGCGGATATGCCTACATCTCCGCACCTCGCAACAATGCCGGCTTGCGACGGTGCAGATTAAAGCCTTGATAAAAAGCTGGCTTCCTCTGCCATGCCTCTGGCTTACCCTGCCATACCCTTGTGCAGACAAGTGCAGCCACACCCCCGGCCTGATGACAAAAGGTGCGAAAAAGCATTTTGTTTTTGTAATGAAAAGACAATACGGCTTTGCGGTTGCATCGCAAAACATATATCCGGCAAAGGCACCGGTATAATTGCCGGATATTGCTGATTTTCACTCCGGCCTGCATTAAATTTTTGTTTCGGATTGCTGCCGCGATTAACAGGCAACAATCCGGAATAGACGAGTCGTCAGACGTATCTTCCGGCATAAGAGCTTTAAAAAACTCCGTTAGGCGCAACAGCGCGGTTTTAATAAATCTGCATCAAAAACATGCAGACCAATTTATATCTGGATCTATAATGGATATAAACCCTTTACCAATCAAGTTCGTTGGCAAAATATTTTTTTCAGGCTCTGCTCAGGTAAGAAGCCGGTTGTTTTTTGTTTTCATATGATAATCTGAATAAATCAGCCGCAAAACCCGCTATTCGGCAGGAGTTGCCGACATTTTGCCTTTGCGGCTTGTGCGTTTGCGTTCATTTTTAGGGCGGGCACGCATAAAACGTATGCCGATAATACTGACAAGTGTTGCAGCGATTGTCAGCCCCACAGCCACCCAGACCCAATCTGAGCCATTCAGGCGGGCAAAAAAACCAGCGCCGCGCCCTGCAAGCCAGCCCGGCAAAATCATAACCGGCGCCCATACAATAGCAGAAAGCACATTCGCTGTTTGAAACCGTTTCTGATCCATCGACATCATGCCGGCAACCAGCGGCACGGTGCAGCGGACAGGCCCGAAAAACCGGCCAAAAAATACGGCTGCAAAACCATATTTACGAAACAGCAAACGCGCCTGCGCAATATGATGGCGGTATTTATTCAACGGCCATTGATGGATAACACGACGCCCCAGCCACCAGCCAAGAAAATAAGAGATAATATCGCCAATAACAGCACCGATCACAGCGCCGATCATCACCGGAAGCGGATCGACAATGCCTGCGCCGACCAGACCGCCAATTGCCAGCATAATTGGTGTGGCCGGAATCAGCATCCCTATTACCGCCAGCGATTCCCCGAAGGCTATCAGTCCGACAATCGGGCCGGCCCAAACCTGATTATCAGAAATAAAATGCCCGATATCACCTATAAAACCGTCCATTTAACCCTCAGATCACGCCAAAATGCGGTAATTCCGCCAGAAAGCCTTTTCACAAACCCAAAATCCGCTTTTATGCTTTCTCGCAATTTCAGGCAGAAACATTTCTGCATTTTCTGCAAAAAACCCGGAACTGTGTTATCATTCCTCTAACAGGTTAATACTGCCTGAAAAACAATTAAACCAACCTTATAACTGCACCTATGCCAGTTTTTTTGTGCCTAATTATGGCATAAAAACAAAACCCTGATGACAAGGTACTCTCAAAAAAGGGTGCAACCGGTTTTATATGCGCATTCTCTGAACGCGCATCAAGCCGATATGTGTATATTTAGCACTATAAGAACAATGTTTATAAACACAAATATAACAGGCATTTTACAGGCAAGGCTATAAAATCACACATTTTTTGAAAAAATTTCAAATCATGACTGGACAGACTCGAAACGCCACTTTATAGAACCGCTCACTAACTGAGCATTGCGCTCAGTATATCGGGTGCGTAGCTCAGTCGGTAGAGCAGCTGACTCTTAATCAGCGGGTCACAGGTTCGATCCCTGTCGCACCCACCAATATTTTCAATAACTTAGATAATATATTGGCAAAACCATTGAGCATAGTTTGCAATTAGTTTGCAGGCTTACTGAGAAGCTGTTTTTACTCTATCTGTTTGAGTTTTATTTATAAGCGCAAAAACCAATACATTCCGGGAGGTCATAGCGCCAGATAGCCCTCAGCCACCTTCACCGCACTGCCGCCAATGCGTGCACCTGTCAGTTTTCTCGCTGCCACATCCAGCTCCAGCTGAATACGCGACGGCCTGCCCATTTGTATGCCCTGCTCAATCCACAAGCGTGTCAGGCCATCCACAGGGCGGTCAAATTCATGTACGGCGCCTGCAAATGCGGCCACGGCAGAACCCGTTGCCGGATCTTCATAAACATGCTTGCCGGATGTAAACATGCGCGCATGGTAGTTACTCTCATAAAGCCGCGTTTCGCGGGTATAGATGTAAAATGGCAAAGCGCGGCCATCAACAGCCTGTAAATGATCTGCAACAAATACCGGATCAACCACCACCTTAGCCGCAGCAATCATATTTTTTACCGGCACCAGCACAAAAGGCTTGCCACCGCTCCACACAGTGGGAACATGGTTTTCAAAACCAATTTCATGTGTATTCAGGCGCAAAGCCGCCGCAGCCATTTCTTTTTCAACGGTAATCTTCAGTTTTTCCGGCAATTTCGGCAAATCAAATTCTGCAAAAGCAGAGAAACGATCCCCCTCACCGGTCGCATTACAATGAATTGCAACGCGCACCGGCCCGATTTTCTCTTCCAGAATCATAATCTGATCTGTGGAAGGCGGCTGACCATTCGCATTTTTAAACGCAAGGGCAATTGCCGTTCCAACCGTTGGGTGACCGGCAAATTCCAGCTCATAATCAGGGGTAAAAATCCGCATGGCAGCCGTATGCACAGGATTGATCGCGGCTGAGAGAAACACCGTCTCGGAAAGATTAAATTCCCTTGCAATGGCCTGCATGGCCACATCATCCAGCCCTTCAGCATCATGAACAATAGCAAGAGGGTTACCGGTCAGCGGCTTTTCGGTGAAAACATCATAGATTTCATAGAAACGCCCCTGTGCAATCTTCCGGTTCATATTTTTTGCCCCTCAAAATCAATCCATACACTGCCGGCTTGCATAGTCGTCATCCGTCCGTTGATTCAACACTTTTGCATTACCTGCTAAAATGTTCAAATGATTCATCAACTCCGGTATGTCTGGCATAAAACATCCTTGTCGTATTCCTGTCTGTATAAGCAGTCAATATAACTGCCTATATAAACAGGGCTGCATTTACCAATGTCTTTCGGCCTGCCCCATTCTCCGCAAGACTGCTGATCATAGTTGCGGCTTCATAATGGCAGTTTAAAAAATACCCTTCAGACTTTCATCTGAAGGGCATAATTTCATTTATAAAAACAGCAATCTTCAGTCCTTGCTGACTTCCGTTATATAATTGGCATCAGCAACCATATTGAAGTTTTTCACATTTTTTGCAGCAACAGCGGTTTCAATCTGCTGATAGAGCATCACAAACGGGCTGCTGTCCTGAAACTCCTTCTGGATTTTGCGATACATCTGCTCGCGTTTTTCCGTATCGGTTTCCTTTGCGGCTGCCATAGTCTCCTCGGACATTTGCGGAATATCCCATGAGTTCTGCCACGCCGTTGTGCGCATTTCCACCTTTTCCCCATTATTGGGATTATAGGAGAAAGTGGAAGCATTGGTGTGCGGATCCCAATAATCAGGCCCCCAAATGCCCAATGCAAGCTGATGTTTGCGCGCGCGAATTTTTGTTGTGGTCAGCTTGCCATCGCCCTGTATAAGCTCAACCTTGATGCCGGCTTTGGCAAAAGTCTGCTGAATACTCTCAGCAATACCAACATTTGGCTGGGTATTGCGCACATCAAGCGTAATGCTGAAACCATTCTGCAATCCGGCATCCGCCAGCAATTGTCTTGCCTTTTCAACATCCAGAGTAAACGGCTTATCATCAATCGCGCCAAACATACCAACAGGCAGGAAAGACTGATGAATCCGGCCAATACCTTTGATCAGCGTATTTTCAATCGCGGCATAATCCACCAGATATTTCAGTGCCTGCCGCACTTGCGGCCTGGCAAGCTCCGGCACATTCTGATTGGCTGCCAGATAATAAGTGCGCCCTTTTGGCGTGCTTAAAATATTAAAATCGCTTTTACCGGCAAATTCGGCAATATCACCAGGTTCCAGATTACGCGCCACATCAATATCACCGGCCTGCAACAACAAACGCTGCGACATGCTTTCCTTCACGTGGCGGTAAATCGCGCGTTTTACGTCCGGTTTTGTGCCAGCGTAATTTTCATTGCGCTCAAGCAGGATGACTTCACCAGGGCGCCATTCTTTCAAACTATAGGCGCCCGATCCGGCATAATTACGCTTCAGCCAGTCATAGCCAAAATCTGTATCAAAAGGTTTTGCATCGGTCTTTTCAACCTTCTTTGCATGCTCTTCAACCAGCTTGCTATCCACAATCGAAGCCACACTGGAAGACAGCGCATTCAGCACAAAACTCGGTGCAAAGGTTTCTTCCGTAGAAAACACAACCGTATAATCATCCGGCGCGGTAATCAGCTTTTCCGCATTATCCTTGTTCAGGCCGAACTGACTGATGATAAATGCCGGGCTGAGATCAAGCTTGATTGCACGATGCAGCGAATAAATAACATCCTTTGCACTCAATGGATTGCCGGAAGCAAATTTCAGCCCCTCCCTCACCTTGAAGGTAATGGTTTTGCCATCTTCCGAAATTGTCCAGCTTGATGCGACCTGCGGAATAATTCTGGTCGGATCTTTTGGATCGGTTGTAACCAGCCGCTCATAGGTATTGGTCAAAATTTCCGAAGTGGTAATCTCAAAAACTTCTGCCGGATCGAGAGAAATCACATCATCAATAGCCATGGCCACAACCAGCGTGTCGGCGGGTGTTGCGGCATAAGCACCCGCAGCCATAACAAGAGTGGACGCACAGGCCAGAGCAAGCATGTGTTTTTTCATAAATGTCATGAGTTTCCCCTCATTCTCCGTCTGAGCCACATATTATGAGACTCAGATATATAAAATTTCTGCTCTTCCAAGCTACATAATTGCCCGTTAAAACCAACCCCTCATTTGTAAGGAAATACGTAGTTTCAGTAAGTTAGCTGCAAAAAAGAGCCTTTTCTTGAAATAAAAAAAGCCGGAAGCAGGTTCCGGCTTTTGTAATTTTAAATATATAAAAATTATTTTTCATGAGCGCGGATGAGATTGCCAAGACGCCTGATACCCTCATCAATCATCTCATCATTAGCGCAGGAATAAGCAAGGCGCAGCGTATTGGCTCCGCTGCCATCGGCGTGAAATGCCTTACCCGGCACAAAAGCCACCTTTTCCGTCTCAATAGCCGCAGCCAGCAGATCAGCGCCATTCATATAATCCGGCAGCGTTACCCAGATGAACATCCCGCCTTCCGGTTTTGTCCATTGTGCCGATTTTGGCATATATTTTTCCATCGCTTCCAGCATTTTATTGCGGCGATGTGAATAAGTGGCCTTGAGCTTGGCAATCTGGGCATCAAAACCGCTTGAAGCCACGCTATGCACAACAATCTGGTTGATGCTTGAGGAATGCAGATCAGCAGCCTGCTTCATCAGAACCAGCTTGCGAATAACCGCAGAATTGGCCACAACATAGCCAATACGCAGACCTGGTGCCAAAGTTTTGGAAAAGCTGCCGCAATAAATTGTACGCGTATTTTCAATTGAACCTTTGCGCTCAATTTCCAGTGCCAGCACCGGCGGAACGGGCGTGCCGTCAAAACGCAAATATTGATAGGCTGCGTCTTCAATCAGCGCGATATCCATTTCATCGCCAAGATCAATCAGCCTTTCACGTCCTTCACGATCAATGGTTTCGCCGGTAGGATTGCTGAAATCCGCTGAAAAATAAGCGAATTTTACCTTGCCGCCGGCTGATGCCGCAGCCTGCGCATAAGACTGAGGCGTGCGGTTGCCGTTTGGCTGCAAATCATCATAAGCCGGTTCATAAGCATTGAAAGCCTGCAAGGCGCCAAGATAGGTCGGGCGCACAACCAGCGCCGTATCATTGGGAGAGAGAAATAATTTGCCCAGATAATCCAGCGCCTGCTGCGAGCCGG
This sequence comes from Pseudochrobactrum albidum, assembly GCF_051851455.1. Classification (NCBI taxonomy): domain Bacteria; kingdom Pseudomonadati; phylum Pseudomonadota; class Alphaproteobacteria; order Hyphomicrobiales; family Brucellaceae; genus Pseudochrobactrum; species Pseudochrobactrum albidum. The sequence continues at coordinate 187,511 of NZ_JBPVTR010000020.1, read as the reverse complement.
ATGTGATAAAAATATTATCCGCAGTGCATGGCACGCCGATTTTTGCCATTTCTCCCCGCAGCCACTCACGCAGCGGCTTATAACCCTCGCTCACTGAATATTGCAAAGCCGCGCCGGATTTGCCGGAAGCAAAAATATCCGCATAAGCCGCCTGAAACTGTTCCGCCGGAAACAATGCCGGATCAGGAATCCCGCCCGCAAATGAAATAATATCCGGGCGTTCAAGCAGTTTTAGCAATTCACGAATTTCAGACGCCCGCATCCGCGTGGAGCGTGTTGCAAATATTTTTTCCCAGTCCAGCATGGGGGTTCCTCATCACATTCAAAAAGATGCTGTGCAATAGAGCATAAAACTTAATCAAAAGCTGTCTGCCTTTGGTTATCACCTTATGCTTATTTCACAACAAGACAAGCAAAATATGTCAGTATTACTGACCTTTTATTCACTTTCTTGCGAGTTGAGCAGAAAATTGGTTATTTTCATACAAAATAGCGCGACACAGAATAATAATCCTGCAAATCAGGAAATAGTGCGCAGCATCATCACTTCGTCATACATCTGCCCGTTCAGCGATATCAAGTTTGGCCTGCGGCCAAATTCTCTATAGCCTTCACGGCGATACAGCTGCCATGCATTTTGATTATCAGCAAGAACACTTAGTTCAAGCTGGCTGATGCCGTTTTCCCGCGCATGCGATTCAACAACCTGCAGCAATTTCTGCGCTATGCCCTGCCTGCGCATGGCACTCTTGACATAAACCATCACCACAACAGCACGATGTGCGGTTCTCGCTCCTGTCTGCGGCCAAAGACCAATCAGCCCCACGGCTTCTTCGCCATCAAACGCGGCGAAGACCGGCGTTTTCAGTTTTTGCCGCCATTCCTCATCTGAAAATTTTACCCAATCCTCATAGGCTGAACTATAGGCTTCAGGGTGTAATTGCAGTGCTTCCAGCCTGATTTTCTTGAAAATAGCAAAATCATCCGGCAGCAACTGCCTTATTATAATATTTGGCATAATTTTCCCTCCCGCTGTCTTCTTGCCATAGATAATCGTGTCCGCACAATTAATTATTTATGCGGACAAGATATTGGCAAAACGGGAGAATTTTTAATTTTATGCCTTATCGACAAGCTTGTTCTTGGCGATCCCCCTCGGCTATGCCGAGAAACCGAAAAAAGCCTTGGATCGCCAGGAATTTTGCCAATTAGTTGCGCGCTTTATCGACAAGCTTGTTCTTGGCGATCCCCCTCGGCTATGCCGAGAAAACGAAAAAACTTGGATCGCCAGGAATTTTACCAATTAGTTACGTGCCTTATCAACAAGCTTGTTCTTGGCGATCCCCCTCGGCTATGCCGAGAAAACGAAAAAAGCCTTGGATCGCCAGGAATTTTGCCAATTAGTTGCGTGCCTTATCGACAAGCTTGTTCTTGGCGATCCCCCTCGGCTATGCCGAGAAAACGAAAAAAGCCTTGGATTGCCAGGAATTTTGCCAATTAGTTACGTGCCTTATCGACAAGCTTGTTCTTGGCGATCCAAGGCATCATGCCGCGCAGTTTTTCACCCACTTCTTCGATCTGGTGATCGTCATTCATGCGGCGGATACCTTTAAAGCGCGATGCGCCGGCTTTATATTCCTGCATCCAGTCGGAGGTGAATTTACCGGTCTGGATATCGCGGAGAATGCGCTTCATTTCCGCTTTGGTTTCAGCGGTAATCACGCGCGGGCCGGAAACATATTCGCCCCATTCAGCGGTATTGGAGATCGAATAGTTCATATTGGCGATACCGCCTTCATAGATCAGATCCACAATCAGCTTCATTTCGTGCAGGCATTCAAAATAGGCCATTTCCGGTGCGTAACCGGCTTCAACCAGCACTTCAAAACCGGTACGAATAAGCTCAACCACACCACCGCAAAGCACAGCCTGTTCACCAAACAGGTCGGTTTCGCATTCTTCCTTGAAAGTGGTTTCAATAATACCGGAACGGCCGCCGCCAACGCCGGAAGCATAAGACAGCGCCAAATCATGGGCATTGCCGGAAGCATCCTGATGGATTGCAATCAGGCAAGGCACGCCGCCGCCTTTCTGATATTCGCCGCGCACGGTGTGGCCCGGGCCCTTTGGCGCAATCATCACAACATCAACGGTCTTTTTAGGCTCGATCAGGCCGAAATGCACATTCAGGCCATGGGCAAAAGCAATGGCTGCACCATCACGCAGATTGGCGTGGATATGGTCTTTATAAATATCGGCCTGCAATTCGTCAGGGGTTGCCATCATCATCAGGTCAGCCCATTTGGCCGCATCGGCAACGCTCATTACTTCAAAACCGTCTGCCTCGGCTTTAGCAATGGTTGCTGAACCTTCACGCAGTGCAATACGGATATTTTTAGCACCCGAATCTTTCAAATTCAGGGCATGGGCACGCCCCTGTGAACCATAACCAACAATAACAACATTCTTGTCCTTGATCAGATTTACATCCGCATCACTGTCATAATATACGCGCATAGGATATTCCCTTCCTTCTATGCTTTATGCCTGCACCGGTTTTCCTCAAAACCGGTTTATTACCCCGGCTGTCTCAGCGGCCGGATTTATTTCCGTAAAGTATAAAAAACTGCCGTGTTGCCGTTCTGGCATCACGGATAATCTCCGCATCACTCACTTCATGCTTATCGCCAAGCAACAGGCGAATCTGCATATCGCGCACCACCAGCCCGAAAAATGAGGAGAAAGCCTCATCAATATCATCAAAACGCAAAAGCCCCGCCTCACGTCCGGTTTCCAGCACCGGCTTGAGGCGCCGCGCCATGGCACTCGGCCCGTTATTGAGCACAATAACACCAAGTGCTGATTTGCCGGAGCCCGCATGGCTCACCGCCAAACGGTTCAGCGCCACTGAGGTGGCACCGGAGAGCACCAACAGCCAGTCCCGTGCAAAATGCTCAAGGCTGGTAAAAAGCGATTCCTCATCCAGCCCTTCCCGCGTTACCGGCACAACACGCACCTTGGATGCCTGCCATTGCACGGTAGCTGTCAGCAAACCGTCACGATCGCCAAACCATTTATAGAGTGTTTCCTTGGAGCAGCTCGCGCGGCGGGCAACTCCGGCCATTGTCAGACTGTCACCGCCCTCCACCAGAAGTTCCAGCGCGGCATTCAACACATCCTTCTGGCGATCTGTCAGCTCTGCACCGATTACAACATTGTCAGGCTGCAACTGCACACTCCCCGTTTTCTGTCCCGATTCTTACGCCCGCATCACAGATAGCTGTTATGCGTACCGTACGTTACGGTTCGGACTATGCCGTTCCTGAAGAGACAATGCAAGAGGGATTTTTAATCCGGCACTATATTTTATTATACTAATCGCGCTAGAGATTAACCTGTGTGCCGATCTCCACCACACGGCCGGTCGGAATTTGGAAATATTCCGTTGCATCTGATGCGCTCCGGGCCAGCGAGATGAATAATTTGGCCTGCCAATGCGGCATTGGTGAGCGCGGAGAAATGCGCAATACCCGCCGCGAGAGAAAAAATGATGTGGTCATAATATCATATTTCCAGCCAAGCCGGCGGCAAATGCCAAGCGCACGCGGAATATTGGGCGATTGCATATAGCCGAAAGTCAGCGTCACCTGCATGAAACGGTCACTATATTGCGAAACACGTGCACGGTCATCCGCACTCACCCACGGGCGCGGCGCTGTTACCACAGTGAGGATCACATTATTCTCATGCAGTACCTTATAATGTTTAAGACTATGCATCAGCGCAGTCGGCACGCTTGCCGGATCACCGGTGAGAAACACCGCCGTCCCCGGCACAATCACCGGTTCCTTACGCGCCATCTGGCTGACAATAATATCCAGCGGCACTTCCGTCTTGCGGGTTTTCTGGAACAAATGGCGGCTGCCGCGCACCCATGTCCACATCACCAGCAGCACCAGGGCCGCAACCGCGATGGATGCCCAGCCCCCCTGATGCACTTTCACCAGATTGGCGCTGAAGAACATCAGGTCAACAATGGCAAAACCGGCCACCGGCACCATCACCACAGGCAGGCTCCATTTCCACAAGCGATGCATCACAAAAAACAGCAATGTCGTTGTCACCAGCATATTACCGGTTACGGCAATACCATAAGCAGCAGCCAGATTGCTTGATTTCTGGAATGTAACCACCAGCAAAATCACTGTAATGCCAAGCAACATATTAATGCGCGGCATATAAATCTGCCCGTGCAATGTCTCGGATGTGTGCAGCACTTCCAGCCTTGGCAGAATATTGAGCTGCACAGCCTGCCGCGCCAGTGAATAGGTGCCCGTTAACACGGCCTGACTGGCGATAACGGTAGCTGTGGTTGCAAGAATCACCATTGGCAGCAGCGCCCATTGCGGCATCATCTGAAAAAACGGATTATGCACCGCTGCGCTCCCCGCCATATTATGCGAGAGAATAAACGCCCCCTGCCCGAAATAATTAAGGATCAGGCTTGGGAACACAATCCACAACCATGCGCGCACAATCGGCGTGCGGCCAAAATGGCCAAGATCGGCATAAAGCGCCTCGGCACCGGTAACAGCCAGAAAAATAGCCCCGATTGTTGCAAAGGATGTCGCCGGATTGGCATTTAAAAATGCGATTGCATAATAAGGGTTAAGGCCGGCCAAGATCCCCGGATCATCAAAAATATGGATAAAACCGGTCAGGCCGAGCGCCAGAAACCAGACCAGCATAACAGGGCCGAAAACACTGGCCATGCGTCCTGTGCCATGGCGCTGCACCACAAACAGCGCAACAAGAATGGCAATTGTGATCGGCACTACATAGGGTGTCATATGCGGGGCAACAATTTCCAACCCCTCAACCGCCGACAACACGGAAATCGCAGGCGTAATCACCGCATCGCCAAAAAACAGCGACGCGCCGATAATTCCGATACCGAGAATAATATCCGGACGGCTGGCAAAGCTGGAGCGCACCAGCGCCATCAGGGATAAAATACCCCCTTCGCCATTATTATCAGCGCGTAACACAAACAGCACATATTTAACGGTTACAATCAGCGCCAGCGCCCAGACAATCAGCGAGATCACACCAAGAATTTCCCCGCGCAGCAAGGATCCGTCAGTTACAGACGCATGCAGTGCCTCACGAAAGGCATAGATCGGGCTGGTGCCGATATCGCCATAAACAACACCAAGCGCGCCAAGCATCAGCAATTTTAGGCTTCCAGCCTGCTGCTGCTGATCATTCAGCTCCTCTTCCGTATTGAAAGGGGCTTCCTGCACCACACTGTCCTCACGCTGCGCCTGGTTCATAAAAAACCTTTTTAATGACAAATATTGTGCCGGTCAGCCGGCCTTTCTTCTGATGCCAATGCCCTGCATCAATCAGCAAAAAAGGCCGGAGGGCGAATATAGAGGGGCGTATATAAATGCTCAATTTATTATAAAAACAAGAGCACAAGATTGCATAGCTAACCCGCCAAGCCATACGAATTTCAAATAGCTCAACGGGTAAAATATATAAAAATTAAAGACTTACAGAACAAAAATAAATCATTGCACAAAGATACATATTAACCAAGCGCCTTGATAAACCGCTGAACAGACTGCCGCATTCCATATTCCAGCGCATCTGCCGTAAGCCCGTGACCAATGGAAACTTCACACAAATTTGGCATCACCTTAACCAAAGCCGGCAGATTGGCAACTGTAAGATCATGCCCCGCATTGATACCAAGCCCGAGCTCTGCCGCTTTGGCAGCAGCTTTTTCCAAACGCGCCAATTCAAAGGCCTGTGCTTTCTGGTCGGCATAGGCGCCGCCATAAGGCCCGGTAAAAAACTCCACGCGGTCTGCACCGGTCTCTTTGGCAATGTCCAGCCCCTGTGCTTCAGGATCTGCAAACAGCGAGACCCGCATACCATGCCCTTTGAGGCGCTTGACCACCTCTGTCAGCATTGCGCGATGCCTGCCAAAATCCCAGCCATGATCAGAAGTATTTTGCGCCGGATCATCGGGCACCAGTGTCACCTGCTCGGGTTCATGGCGCTCCACCAGCGCCAAAAATGCTTCTGACGGATAGCCTTCAATATTAAATTCAGCCTGCGGAAACTCATCATCAATCAAGGCGCGAATATCCGCCAGATCAGAAAACCGGATATGGCGCTGATCAGGGCGCGGATGCACTGTCAGGCCGGCGGCACCGGCATCAAGGGCAATGCGCCCCATTCCTGTCACGCTTGGCCAGGGCAGATCACGGCGGTTGCGCAACATAGCCACAGCATTGAGATTGACCGACAAGGTTGCAACCATAATCCCAAACTCCCTTAACCTGTTTTCCGTTGTTTTAACGAACAATAGTCAGTTTTTCCGCCGCACGGGTAATTGCCGTATAAAGCCAGCGTTCACGCGTATCGCGAAAAGCATAGCTCTCGTCAAACAATACCACATTATCCCATTGTGAGCCCTGTGCTTTATGGGTGGTCAGCGCATAGCCATAATCAAAATCGTCAAAGCGTTTTCTCGTAGCCCAGGGAATTTCCGCGTCCGGATCCTGAAACTGGGCTTTGAGCAATTTGATCTTGGCAACTCCGCGGCCGGGCTCTTCATCTTCCGGCGCAATCAGCAAATTAATGCCGGGCTTCACCGTTTCTCTGGATGAGGTCATCACCTTCCACAGCGAGCCATTGAGCAGGCCTTTAGCCGGATCATTACGCAAACATACCAGCTTGTCACCGGATTGCGGATAATCCGCGGTAAACCCTTTAAGCTCGCGCAGGCGCTGATTATAGCGCCGGCGTGTGCGATTGGTGCCAACCAATACCTGATCAGCATCCAGCACCAGCTCCTGTGTCACTTCGGCCTTGCTGATCACCCGCGCCGCACCAAAATCACCATAAGGGATCTCCCGTCCCTCGCGCACATCCAGCGCCAGCCGGATAATCGGATTATCACGCGCCTGACGATGAATTTCCGTCAAAAGATAATCCGGCTCATGCTCAGTAAAAAAACCGCCGCCGCTGATCGGCGGCAATTGCCCCGGATCCCCCAACACCAGAATAGGTGTGCCAAAGGTCATCAGATCACGGCCAAGCTGCTCATCCACCATGGAACATTCATCCACAATGATCAGTGCGGCTCTTGCAACCGGACTCTGACGGTTGAGAGAAAAAGTCGGCGAAATCGAGGTCTTGCCGGTTGCCTCATCCTCAATCGCCTCTTCCCCCTTCGGGCGGTAGATCAGCGAGTGCAATGTGCGGGCATTGCTGGCACCCTTGGAGCGCAGCACCTGTGCCGCCTTGCCGGTAAAGGCGGCAAACTGCACCTCGCCATCCACATGTTCGGCAAAATAGCGGGCAAGCGTTGTCTTGCCCGTTCCCGCATAACCAAAAAGGCGAAAAATCGGCGAATGCCCTTGTTTCAGCCATTGCGCTACAGATTGCAGCGCCTTTTCCTGTTCCGGTGAAAATTCCATCATAATGTCCATTGACCGGATTCGCCGCCAAAGAGCAAGTCTGTCACTTCAGCATCGGCCACAGGCTGGCAATCAGTAAGGCGGCCATTATCAGATTAAACCATTTCAGCCGCACCGGATCTTCCAGCCATTGGCGCAAAAGGCTGCCAAAAGCCGCCCAGGTGGAAACACTTGGCAGATTGATAATTGCAAAAACCCCGCCAATCAGCAACACAGAGAACGCATAAGCATCATGCACCGTATAGCTGGCCATAGCCGTAACCGCCATGACCCAGGCTTTCGGGTTAACCCATTGAAAAAGCACAGCCTGCATAAAACTCATCGGGCGTGCACTTTCATCATCCGCTGTGCCGACAGAAGTGGATGTGGCAATTTTATAGGCCAGATAGAGCATATAGGCGCCTCCGGCAAATTTTAGCGCCAGATACAGCAGCGGCGCCCTCTCCAAAACGGCACCCAGCCCGTAGCCCACCCCCAGAAGCAGCGATAAAAACCCCATACCAATCCCCAGCATATGCGGGATTGTGCGCCGGAAGCCAAAATTCACGCCGGAGGCAAGCAGCATAAGATTATTCGGCCCCGGGGTAATTGAGGTTACAAAGGCAAATACCACCAGTGCCATAAACACATCATAGGACAGCAACATTTTTTCAAACCGCTTTTTATTGGGCAATCAAAAACACCGCTGTCTTTTAATAAAGAACAGCGGTGCCTTGAGCATTGGTTGAGCCTTACATTGGCGTAACCGGTTTTAACCAGAATCACAGCAATGCGATAAATGCAAAAACCGGAGCGATTTGCGGTTAAATTGCCAGTAAACCGCGCCGGCTCAACACTATTTCAAATTCAGGATTCACATCCCCTCCGCGCCGCGGATCATAGCAGCAACACCGGTGCGGCAAACCTCAATTAAGCCAAGAGGCTTCATGATCGCGATAAATTGATCAATCTTGGCACCTTTGCCGGTAATCTCGAAAATGAAATGCTCAACCGTTGCATCCACCACCTTTGCTTTAAAAGCATCCGCAAGGCGCAGCATTTCCGCGCGATCCTCGCCCTTTCCGGCCATTTTTACCAGCGCCAGCTCCCGCTCCACAGGCCGTTCATGGCCAAGCTGCTGGGCATGATAGGTCAGATCAACCACGCGGTGCACCGGCACAATACGCTCCAGAGAGTGGCGGATCTGATCAAGCACATTAGGCGTACCGCGCGTCACAATGGTAATCCGCGACAAGTGCTTTTCATGTTCGGTTTCAGAGACGGTCAGGCTCTCGATATTATAGCCACGGCCGGAAAACAGGCCGATCACGCGGGCAAGAACCCCCGGCTCATTATCCACCAAGACAGAGAGAGTGTGGGTTTCAGGGAGCTGAGTTTCTTCGGTCAGAAAATAGGCTGAACCGGAAGCTGCATTTTGTGCGTTCATCATAAATATCCTTGTTCCGGTATTAGACAAGATGGCGGTCTTTGGCATCAATAGCATTGGCAACAGCTTCATCCGTTGCTTCATCCGGCAACAACATTTCATTATGTGCCTTGCCGGAAGGAATCATCGGGAAGCAATTGGTAAGATTGGCCACATGGCAATCAAAAATAACCGGCCCGTCTGTCTCAATCATTTTTATAATCGCCTCATCCAGCTCATCCGGTTTTGAGCAACGAATGCCGGTACCGCCATAGGCTTCTGCCAGTTTAACAAAATCCGGCATTGCTTCCGTATAGGAATGCGACAAACGGTTGCCATGCAGCAATTGCTGCCACTGGCGCACCATGCCCATATATTGATTATTGAGGATAAAAATCTTGATCGGTGCATTATGCTGAATGGCCGCAGACATTTCCTGAATACACATCTGCACCGAGGCATCACCGGCAATATCAATCACCAGCGCCTCAGGATGCGCAATCTGCACGCCCAGAGCCGCCGGCAGGCCATAGCCCATTGTACCAAGGCCGCCGGAAGTCATCCAGTGATTGGGTTTTTCAAATTTCATAAACTGGGCTGCCCACATCTGATGCTGCCCCACTTCCGTGGTAATATAAGTTTCACGGTCTTTGGTCAGTTCCTGCAGACGCTCCAGCGCATATTGCGGCATAATCACATCGCGGCTGTGCTTATAGGCCAGCGAATTGCGGGCGCGCCATTTTTCAATCTGGTTCCACCATGCGGCAAGATCAGCCTGTTCAGGACGTTTGGAAGAAGCGCGATACTGGCGCACCAGATCTTCCAGAACATGGGCAACATCACCAATAATCGGCACATCAACACGCACTGTCTTGTTGATGGATGAAGGATCAATATCAATATGAATCTTCTTGGAATGCGGTGAAAAACCATCCAGACGTCCGGTGATACGGTCATCAAAACGCGCACCGATACACAACATCACATCACATTCATGCATGGTCATATTGGCTTCATATGTGCCATGCATGCCAAGCATGCCCAGCCAGTTTTTGCCCGATGCCGGATAAGCGCCAAGCCCCATCAATGTGGAAGTGATCGGAAAGCCGGTAATCTCCACCAGTTCACGCAATAATTTTGATGCCTCAACACCGGAATTGATAACACCGCCGCCAGAATAAATAACCGGCTTTTTGGCACCGGCCAACAATTCAACCGCCGCACGGATAGCATTCTGATCGCCGTTCAGTACCGGATTATAGCTGGTGCGCGGACTGGTTGCCGGTGGTGTATAAATGCCGGTGGCAAACTGGATATTTTTCGGAATATCAATAACAACTGGCCCCGGACGGCCTGTACGCGCCACATGAAATGCCTCATGCAGGATGCGCGCCAGATCCTTCACATCTTTCACCAGCCAGTTATGCTTGGTGCAAGGGCGGGTAATGCCAACCGTGTCTGCCTCCTGAAAGGCATCAGTGCCAATAAGGCTGGTTGGCACCTGACCGGTGATGCATACCAGCGGGATGGAATCCATCAGCGCATCCTGCAAAGGGGTTACCGCATTGGTGGCGCCCGGTCCGGAAGTAACCAGCATAACGCCTACTTTGCCTGTGGAGCGGGCATAACCTTCAGCCGCATGCCCTGCGCCCTGCTCATGGCGCACCAGAATATGCTCCACTTTGTCCTGTTGAAACAACTCGTCATAAATCGGCAGCACGGCACCGCCCGGATAGCCAAAAATATGCTCCACGCCCTGATCAATCAGCGCCTGCACAACCATTTCCGCACCGGTCATTTCCCATTTTCCGGTTTCACCCTGCGCTCCGGTGTCCTTGCTGCCGGCTGTTCCGCTTCTGTCTGTACTCATTGTTTCCCGATTTCCCGTCTGCTGTACTGATGAAAACCCCTGACATCCATATCTATGATGCTCATCTGCGGTCATCACTGTAAGGTTCGCATTGTTTAGCTCTATTCCGTGTGAAGATAATAAAAAAGGCCCCCTGAAGGAGCCTGTGTTTCGCGCATGGGTGGCTAATGCCGGATGGTTACACCATCCTGCCCATACGCTTACCCACCACGAGAATAATTTTCTTAAGCATGGGGTGAGATTAAACAGCGGTTTTTTTCCCGTCAATGGCAAAAAACGCAATCTTGTTATTTTCTTTGCCTGCCTGCATAAAACGCATAATATTATGCATAAGAAGCATTTTCGACCTGTTGCGGCATTTCCAGGCGCTGCCAGTCATCGCCAAACTGGTTACGAAACCACGTCATCTGCCGCTTGGCATATTGGCATGTGGCAATCACCGCACGCTCTATTGCCTCTTCGCGGGTCATCCCGCCTTTCAGCCAACTTTCAATCTCGCGCACGCCAATAGCCTTCATCACCGGCAAGGCCGCATCCGGCTGCAAGGCCAGCAACGCCTTCACCTCATCAATTGCAGTGCCCTGCATCATCAGTTCAAAACGCTGCGCAATGCGTTTACGCAGCCATGGTCTGTCCGGCACCAAAATCAGCTTTTGCGCATTTTGCGGATTAATCAGCGCCTTGCCCTTGTCTGCCTGCCATTCCAGCAAGGAGCGGCCGGTGCTCTCCACCACTTCCAATGCCCGCACAATGCGCTGGCTGTCACCGGGCTTCAGGCGTTGCGCCATTGCAGGATCACGCTGCCGCAACTCTTCATGCAGATATTGCGCGCCCTTTATGCTCAAACATCGGCGCCAATAATCACGCACATCATCTTTAACCTGCGGCATGGCCGACAACCCGCCAAGCAGCGCCTTGAAGTAAAGCCCGGTACCGCCGGTAAAAACCGCAACACGCCCCTGCAAGGCGGGTTGTGCCAGCAATTTTTCCACCTCTGCCAGCCAATGCCCTGCAGAATAATGTTGCAAGGGAGAGATATGACCATAAAGATAATGCGGCACAACAGACAGATCCTGTGCCGTTGGGCGGGCGGTTAATTGCTCCAGCACATCATAGACCTGCATGGAATCACTGTTTATGATATAGCCGCCGCATTGTTGTGCGAGGCGCAATGCCAAAGCCGATTTGCCGCTGGCAGTCGGCCCTGCAATCAGAATTGCCTTTTGCTCAACACTCTGCTCTACCACTCAACATTCTCCAAATATACAAAGCGGAACCCGCCTTCATGTCCCAGCCTGTATCCTATGTTGCCACACTGATCTGCAACCCTGCCAATCCGGTTCTGACTCCTGAATTGGGGCATAAAGCCTGCGCGGCAGCGGATACGCAAGCCCTTTACTGGCTGGCAGACGGAATTGCCTGTGATCTGCCATTGAAAACCGGCACAGATCATACCGCAACAGAACAAAAAATCAGAAATGCACTTGGTGATGCACCCGTTGATATTGTTATTCAGGAACAGGAAAGCCGCCGCAAGAAACTGCTGATTGCGGATATGGACTCCACCATGATTCAACAGGAATGCATTGATGAACTGGCAGAAGAGGTTGGCCTGCGTGAGCATATTGCCGCTATCACCGCGCGCGCTATGAATGGCGAAATTGCCTTTGAACCGGCTTTGCGTGAACGTGTGGCACTGCTCAAAGGTCTGCCAATCAGCATTATTGACCAGGTTATTGCCAGCCGCATTACCCTGACACCGGGCGGCAAGGAGCTAATCGCCACCATGAAAAAACACGGTGCCTATACTGCGCTTGTCTCCGGAGGTTTTACCAGCTTTACCGCAAAAATTGCTGCAAAACTGGGCTTTGATGAAAACCGCGCCAATATTCTGCTTGATGACGGCACCAAACTTAGCGGCCTTGTCGCAGAGCCAATTCTTGGCGCCGATGCCAAAAAAACCAGCCTTGATGAAATCTGCACCATGCGCGGTATCACCCCGCAACAGGCTATGGCTGTGGGCGATGGCGCTAATGACCTGCCCATGCTCAAACATGCCGGCAGCGGCGTTGCGCTTCATGCCAAGCCGTCAGTAGCGGCACAGGCGCGCATCCGCATAGATCATGGCGATCTTACGGCCCTGCTCTATATTCAGGGCTACCGGAAAACAGATTTTATAACAGCCTGATTTTTGAGATAATCAGGCATGGGAGAGGATTATGATAATATTGGAAACACCGCGCCTGATTATTCGCAACTGGCAGGAGGATGACCGTCCGTTTTTTCACGAAATCAATTCTGATCCCGTGGTAATGGAGTTCTTTCCGGCTCTGCGCAGCCGTGAGGAATCTGATGCCCTGATGGATCGCCTTCAGAAAATGATCAGCGATGACGGATTCGGTTTCTATGCTTTACAGGACAAAGCAAACGGCGAAACAATCGGCTTTACCGGCCTTGCAAAAACAAATCTTGAACCTTTTATCCCTAAAGATACGCTGGAAATCGGCTGGCGGCTGGCAAGGCGCTTTTGGGGGCAAGGCTATGTAACAGAAGCAGCACAAGCCTGCCTTGCCCATGCTTTTGACACGTGCCATCAGGATGAAGTGGTTGCCTTTGCCGTGCATAACAACCACCGCTCAATAGCGGTTATGCACCGCCTTGGCATGATGCACCAGCCGGAGCGGGATTTTGACCACCCGCAAGTGCCGGAAAGCCAGCCGCATCTCAAACGCCATGTGCTCTTTTCCGTAACAAGGCAGCAATGGTTGAATCAATTTGGCAAGATATATAACTAATTTATTAATTTAATTAAGTTTTTATTTATACCAAGGCCGGAGCTTTTTATACTCCTCCGGCCTTTTTCATTTTTAATATCAGCTTAATCAATACGCAATGTAACAAAGCGCAATTCACCACTTGGCGCGGCCAGCATCAGCAAGGCATTTTTACGCCCCTGCTGGCGCAATTTATCCAGCTTTTTCTGGATATCTGCCGGAGATTTAACCTGCTCCTGCGCAAATTCCACAATGACATCACCAGCCTGAATGCGCTTTTCTTCCGCAGCAGATTTCCCGGCAACAGCACTGATCAGCACCCCGTCCACTTCATCAGCAATTTCATATTTTGCGCGTTGTGCTTCATCAAGTTTAACAAGCGACATGCCAAGCACGGCAACAGTATCAGGAGCCTTTCCCTTATCACCAGCCTTGTCACCGGCCTTGCTCTCGGCGGTCTTGTCTTTATTCTCATAATCCTCCAGCCGTCCGAGCTTGATTTTAACAGTCTGCTCCTTGCCCTTGCGCAACACCACCACACTGACTTCCTTCCCAACAGGGCTTTCTGCCACAACGCGCGGCAGATCACGGGCATTTTCCACATCCTTGCCATCAAATTTAAGGATGACATCGCCGGCCTTAAGCTCTTTATTATCAACACCGCTATTGGCAATAAGCCCCGCCACCAATGCGCCTTTGGCCTCTTTCATGCCAAAACTTTCCGCCACATCATCCGTAACAGGCTGAATACGCACACCAAGCCAGCCGCGGCGGGTTTCGCCAAATTGTTCAAGCTGATCGATAACAGAAACCGCAAGTTCCGACGGAATGGCAAAGCCAATACCGATAGAACCGCCGGTTGGCGAGATAATCGCCGTATTAATACCGATCACCTTGCCATGCATGTCAAAAAGCGGGCCGCCGGAATTGCCGCGGTTAATGGCAGCATCGGTCTGGATAAAATTGTCATAAGGGCCTGCACTGATATCGCGGTTGCGCGCCGAGATAATACCAAGCGTTACAGTGCCGCCCAAGCCAAAAGGATTGCCGATAGCCATCACCCAATCGCCAATCCGCGCCTTATTGGAATCGCCAAAGCCAACCGCCGTCAATTTATGTTTAGCCGGATCAACCTTCAAAAGGGCGATATCCGTCTTGGCATCAGTGCCCAGCAATTCTGCCTTGAGCTTTTTGCCATCAGTAAAATTCACTTCAATTTCATCGGCATCCGCAATCACATGATTATTGGTGATCACCAACCCTTTTTCTGCATCAATAACAAAGCCTGAACCGAGAGATTGCATTTTACGGGCTGCACTGCCGCCGTCTTTCTGGTTTTCATCCGAGAAAAAATCATCAAAAAACTCCTTGAAAGGCGAGCCATCCGGCAGTTGCGGCGCAGGTGCGGCCTCCTCCTCGCCATTCTCATCCTTGACAGATTGTGACGTGGAGATATTGACCACCGCATCCAGCAACCCTTGTGCAAGATCAGCCACAGATGCCGGCCCTGCCATTGTGCCTGCAGGCGCCTGCCCCAAAGCTGCAAACCTGCCGCTGATAACAGGTTGCGCCTTTTCCTGCGCCATCACAGCCGATGCGCTGCATATTGCGCTGCCCAACAGCAATGCGCTTAATCCGGTGCGCAGAGAATGCGAAACTACGATTTTATGTCTGACAGACCTCATCTGAAAACTCCGCTCACCTTCCGGATTTCATGGTATTTCCGGTTCAAGCCCAACCATTGAAAACAACTTTTTATTTCACGCATAGATTGAAAACCGCTTCACATTCCTCAAAACATGCTCTCATTATTGTGCCGGTTTGAAAGCCAAATACGGCCAGTTTAGGACAAAGCCTGTTTTTCAAAAACTTTGAAACTCTCAATCTTCACCAAGCATGAACTGTTACAGAAAAGCAGGTGCTTTGCACGAAAAAAGCGCGCGGAGATCACCGCGCGCTTTTTTAAATTTATCGGTTTGCCATCAGCCCCGTATCATCCAGATCACACCAACACCAAGCGCCAGCGCCGCAATACCTGCACTTCGCAAATATGTGTCCTGCACTTCTGACACATCTTTTGCCATACGTCTGGCAAATTGCGGAAAGCCGCCATAAAGAACGCCCTCTATAACAAGAAGCAATCCCAGAGCTGTAATAAAATCCTGCATTACTGCTTATCCGCCGGACGGTCGGCAGCTGCAGGCAATTTTCCGGCAGCATCCTTGAAGAAGCGGAAGAACTGTGAATCCGGTGACAGAACCATGGTTGTGCCCTCAGCCTGCAAGGCCTGACGATAGGCATTCATGGAACGGTAGAAATTGAAGAAGTCCGGATCCTGTTTTGCAGCATCGGCAAAAATCCGTCCGCGTTCAGCTTCCCCCTCACCGCGCAGCACTTCAGAATCGCGATTGGCTTCAGAGACAATTTCCACAACCTGACGGTCTGCCACAGCCTTGATACGCTGTGCGGCCTCACGCCCGCGGGCACGCAGACGTTCAGCTTCCGCAAGGCGCTCGGCCTTCATGCGGTCAAAAGTCTGCTGCGAGACTTCGGCTGTAAGATCAGTACGGCGGATACGCACATCTTCAATTGTAAGCCCGAGAGATACCGCATCCGGACGCAACTGATCCCGCACTTCACGCATCATGCTGCCGCGTTCTTCCGATAAGGCAGCCTCAAAGCCGCGCAGACCGTAGACCGTACGCAAGGCCGAATCGAGACGCGTGCGCAAACGCTGTTCTGCCAGCATTGTATTGGCAGAAACTGTCTGGCGGAACTTGCGCGCATCAGTAATGCGATAAACAAGGAAAGCATCCACATCATAGAATTTACCGCCGGAGACCTGCACGCGAATATCATCCAGATCAAAACGCAGCAAACGGTCATCAATCATCTGCACAGTATCTGCCTCGGCAAAGGCAAAAGGCAGCTTGAAGTAAATGCCGGGTTCCGTTTTCACATCAACAATCTGACCAAAGCGCAGAACAATAGCCTGCTGGCGCTCATTCACCACAAAGACCGATGAATAAATCAGAAAGGCAACAACCGCCAGCGCACCCGCAATAAAAGGCAAACGATTCTGGTTCATTATTGTGCGCCTCCTTCTTTACTGCCGGTTGTCTTGCCCTGCTGGCGCATCAGCTCTGTCAGCGGCAGATAAGGCATAACCTTGTTATCACCTTCAATAATAATCTTGTTGCTGTCTTTCAGCACCCGTTCCATGGTTTCAATGAAAAGACGATCGCGGGTAATATCCGGTGATTGCTTATAAATATTCAGCACAGAATTGAAGCGCTGGGTTTCACCTTCCGCTTCCTGAACCATGCGGGTTTTATAACCGGCTGCATCTTCACGGATCTGCGCCGCCTGCCCGCGCGCCTGCCCGAGCTTCTGGTTGGAATATTGGTTTGCCTCTTCAACAAACCGGTCCTCATCCTGCTCGGCGCGTTGCACTTCATCAAAAGCATCGGCCACTTCACGCGGCGGTGCCGCATCCTCAATAGAAACGGCATTGATCTGAATGCCGGCGCCATAACCATTGAGCGTATCCTGCACAATATCACGCACAGACTGGGCAATTGCCGCGCGGTTATCGCGGAACACATCCTGCGCCGGACGGCGGCCGACAATCTCACGGATTGCGCTTTCAGAGACCTGACGCACCATATTATCAGGATCCTGCACATTAAACAGATAAGCGCGCGGATCCGACACACGGTAAAGCACCGAGAACTGAACATTCACAATATTCTGGTCGCCGGTCAGCATCAGCCCTTGCGTGGCGCCGCGTGTGCCCTGCCCGCCAATATTGATCTGGCGCTCACCTGTTGAAGCTTTTTCATAGGTTTCAATCGGCCAGAGATGAAAATGCAGACCCGGCTCAGAAACAACATCCTTGGGCACGCCAAAGCGCATTTCCACAGCCAGCTCATCAGGCTGCACGGTATAAATACATTGAAACAACCAAAAACCGACAAGCGCCAAAGCGCCGATAATATAAAGAGGAGCACCGCCGCCACCTCCGCTGCCGCCTGGCATAACTTTTTTCAGCTGATCCTGCCCTTTGCGCAGAATATCCTCCAGATCAGGCGGGGTTCCGCCGGGGCCGCCGTGCGGCCCTTTCGGCCCCTGCCCCCATGGCCCGCCCTGATTAGAGCCGCCATTATTGGAATTGCCGTTTTTATCGCCGCCGCCCCACGGGCCGCCGCCATTCTGATTACTCCAGGGCATCCTCACCTCTCGTGCCAGATGTCAGAGGCGGAACACCTCTTTTCATCAATCAATATGTTCCGTTTATAGGTGCGCAATTGCCGTCTTTCAACGCAAGACACGCAGATTCATCACGCTTTTGCAATTTTCTGTCAAATTAGTTGAGCTGCATGGTAAAAATTTTATGCTCAGGGCAAGGCGCCAGCCCGTGCAAAGCCAGCAAACCAGCCAGATACCGCCGCAGATTCTTTGCGCAATCCGATACAGATATGAAAGTAATCAGGCCTTTCAAAGCCGCAATATCAATCAGCGGCGCTCATAAACCACATAACGGGTGGGATAATTATCCTTATCTCCTGCCGGCACAAATTCTTCCTGCACAATGCGCCATATGGCCGGATCAACAGGCGCAAAAAACGCATCGCCATCAATCTCCGCCTCAATATGGGTAACATGCAGATGTGTGGCTTTATTCATCGCCTGCCGATAAATCTGCGCCCCGCCAATAATACAGATTTCCCCCGCACCTGCGGCAAGGGCTGCCTCTTTTCCGGCAATCAGCGCCGCATCAACAGAAGGCACAATCACAGCGCCCTGCGCCTGGTAATCAGCATCACGCGTGATCACAATATTTGTGCGGTTTGGCAGCGGACGGCCAAGAGATTCCCAGGTTTTGCGCCCCATCACCACAGGTTTGCCAAGAGTGAGCTTTTTAAAACGCTGCAAATCCGTGGATAAGCGCCAGGGCATGCCGTTATCACGCCCTATCACACCATTTTTTGCAACCGCCACAACAAAGGAAATAATCATGAGCCTATACCGCTATCGGCGCTTTAATTGACGGGGCAGCCTCATAGCCAACCAGTTTAAAATCCTCAAAGCGGAAAGCAAAAATATCCCGCACCTGCGGATTAATCTCCATAACCGGCAGCGCCTTTGGCGTGCGGGTCAGCTGCAATTCAGCCTGCTCAAAATGATTGTGATAAAGATGGGCATCCCCCAATGTGTGCACAAAATCACCGGGTTTGAGGCCTGCAACCTGCGCAATCATCATGGTGAGCAATGCATAGGAGGCAATATTAAACGGCACACCAAGGAAAATATCAGCTGAACGCTGATAAAGCTGGCAAGAAAGCCTGCCATCGGCCACATAAAACTGAAACAGGCAATGGCATGGCGGCAGCGCCATCTCATCAACAAGAGCCGGATTCCATGCAGAAACAATCAATCGTCTTGAATTCGGATTGGTTTGCAAATCGCGGATCAGATTGGCAATCTGATCAATATGGGTGCCATCCGGTGCCGGCCATGACCGCCATTGCGCGCCATAGACAGGGCCCAAATCCCCGTTTTCATCCGCCCATTCATTCCAGATTGAAACACCATTGTCGTTTAAATAGCGGATATTGGTGTCGCCGCGCAAAAACCACAACAATTCATAGATGATAGAGCGCAGATGCAGTTTTTTGGTTGTGAGAACCGGAAAGCCCTTGCCCAGATCAAAGCGCATCTGATAGCCGAAAACCGACCGTGTTCCGGTGCCGGTGCGGTCACCACGGTCTGTTCCATGTTCCAGAACATGCTGAAGAAGATCAAGATATATACGCATTGGGCTTACAACTCCGGTTATATCTTAATAGCATCAGACAGCCTTATAAAAAAACATACAAACAATACAATTAACAAAAAAAGCTCCGGCTCAGGCGCCGGAGCTTTTTACGGTCAGACAGTGTTTGCCGTGAAAATTGCGCTAAAGCCGGCACAACCCCGCAGGATCAATTACGATACCAGCAGACTATGCCATCTGGCATTGACATAACAATATGCCCGAACAAACCAGACCGGTCAGAGGCTTTCCAGCTTACCGAGTGCCTTGGCGCAGAGATAATAGAAAGTGACGCGCTGTTTATTGTGATCCCCCTTCATGGTTTCAGCAACACTGGCAATTACCGCATCAGCTTTTTCGGCATCTTCAATACCAAGCTTTTTGCCAATCCAGCTTGTGCGCACAGTCGCCAGTTCGCTGGGATCCGAAGTGGCCACCAGTGAAGCATCACGGCTGCGCAGTGCAATACCAAGATGTTTGACAATTTTATTAACCACAGCCTCATCGGCAGCTGCATCATAACGGCGTACGTCACCAAGATAATCAGTCATGAAACCTGTCTCCTACAATCTAACCGCAATTCACGGCTGTTCAATCTGAAACAAAATTCCGTCATTTGCTAAACTTCCGGAACAATGTCTGCTCATGAGCAACAGTATAAGCCGTTATAGTATAAGCTATCTGCGCTTATGCCTGCCCTGCCATGTTTTCTTTATGCAGCTTGCATTATGCTGAAAGATTGACCAGCAAGCACAAGCTGTCAATGGCGCATAACAGTATTCTTTTAAAAAACACATCAAATTGTTATTTCAGACTTTTTTTATAGATGAACAGGCACGCTGATTTTTTAATCAACAAGAGCACTTGTTTTATATCTCTCAAATATCCTGAATCCTTGGTGCGGCAGCTCTCTGTCAAATGTCCGGATTTGCCGCGGCAAATAATTGCGGCCATTATCCGCCATGAAAATAGCCTGCCCCTCTTTTCAAAATGGTTGAAGCCACTTATATAAAGGCTGCCGGCTTGACCGGCTATGGTGATAAACGGACTGCGCAATAAACCCATTGGACCCGGGGGCGGTACCCGGCGCCTCCACCAGAAGACAGTTTAGAAGACAGCTTAAATGCAAAAAGCTGTCTTGTGGCGGGGGCGAAACAGGATCGACAAGGGCGTAAAGGTTGATCTTTCACCCGGCATTGTACCACCGTTATCGGGCTAACCTAGTAGTTGCAAACGACAACTATGCGGAAGCACGTCTCGCTGCTTAATGCGGTGCGATAGCTTCACTTAAAGCCGCAGGCCGTCGCAGGTCTGTGCGGGGTTCGAAGGCACCTGGCAACAGAAGCCTTCACTTCTCTTGTTCAATTTATCAGCGCAACTGCATTCCTGTAACGGGTGCAGGCATCTCACTCTGAAATGCCCCTTACCTCTGATCAGCCTTGCTGCAGTGATTTGCGTTCACAAAAAATATTTTCATCAGCAAAATTAATCCATCTTCTGCCTTTCCCCTTTCACAACAGCAGTATAATAATGGATAGAGCTGTGCAGCAGTATTTTTTCACGCAATTGTCAAAAGCTGTTATACCGCTTGATGATCATATGCTGTCCTCTCGCATATCCTGCCTTGATTATCGGCAGGGCATACGGCAAAGCTGATTGAGACAACATTCATAAACAATATTCCTCGAAACCGGGATCAAGGATTTTATGGTTCAGGATCTTATCCGATACGATATTCTTGCTCAGGATGCGCTGCGCGGCGTAATCCGCAAAGTTCTTATGGAAGTAACCAAGGCCGGCCTGCCCGGTAATCACCACTTCTTTATTACATTTCTCACGCAGGCTCCGGGTGTGCGCATTTCCTCACGACTCAAGGAGAAATATCCTGAGCAGATGACGATTGTTCTGCAACACCAATATTGGGATCTGGTGGTGACCGATCAGTTTTTTGAAGTCGGCCTCTCCTTTGGCGAGATTGCTGAAAAGCTGGTTATTCCCTTCTCGGCCATTCGCGGCTTTTATGATCCTTCGGTCAATTTCGAGCTGGAATTTGATGTTTCCGTTGTCATGCCGACCGGCGATAATGACAGCGAGAATTTTGAAAATTTCGAGATCATCTCCGAGCTGAAACCACAGGATGATGCAGAGGAAAAAGCCTCAGTCAAACCTGAGAAAAAGCCGGTTAAAAAGACCGAGCGCAGCAAAACCGCCGCAAAAGACGACGCGAAAGAAAAACCTGCTGCAGAAACGGGCAAGCCATCTGCAGATGTGGTCTCTCTTGATGCTTTCCGTAAAAAATAAACATCTGACACTCCGGTTCAGGCCGGAGTGATACCATCCCCGTTTCAGGCATATTTTTTTGAAGGGCATGATTTTGGGCGATATCATCAATCTCAAACAATTCAAAAAGCGCAAGAATCGCGCTGAAAAACAACAACAGGCTGAGCAAAACCGTATTTTATTCGGGCGCACAAAAGCCGAGAAGAATTTTGCCAGAAATCAGCAGGAAAAAAGCGCCCGCTTCCTGCAGCAAAACCGGTTGGAACCCCCGTCATCCGGCACGCCCCACCATGATGATGACCATCCTTCATGACACAAAAACCTTCATACAACCTGCCGTTTTCTTCAGCACGCAGCAAAGCCCGCCTGCGCAAACATTCTGTAACCCTGCATGGCCATGCCACCAGCTTTTCGCTGGAAGATGCATTTTATGACATTCTTGTACAAATTGCCGCAAAGAATAACCAATCGCTGGCTTCGCTCATCACCCGCATTGATGATGAACGCGACCGCAGCAGCAATCTCTCCTCCAGCCTGCGCCTTTATGTGCTGGATTGGGTATTAAACCAACAATCTCACGGATGAGCCGGTGCCGGCGGCATATCCGGCAAATTTTGCAAAAATTCATCAAGGCTTGGCTTAAAATCCGGTGAAGTCACTTTTTTATCCTGCCTGTCACTTTCAGGCTCAGGCCCGCTGCTCCCTGCAGCCTCTTCAGCACGTTTTCGCAACGCTTCCTCGGCTTCAAGGCGCAATTGCTTGCGCTCTGCCATTCTGGCAGCGTAATATTCAGCCTCACGCTGCAGCCGCTGGCGTTCAATAATCAGCGCCTGCGCGGCCTCCGCCCGTTGCTGTTCGCGCAACAAAGCACGCCGTGTCAGAAACTGCACCATCGGTTGATAATCAAATTTCACAAGCGGTGCAGCCCAATTGCCTGATAGGGCAATTTGCAATTGTGCGGGCACATCATTGCGCTCTGAAGGCGGCAGCTGCAGTTCCAGCGCACCATTGCCGCCCCAGTCAAGATCATTCAGGTTCAGTTGAAAATCTCCCTGCAAAACGGCTTTTGCATGTTTTGCCTGCAACCCTGTAAAGCGTATGATTCCGCCTGTGAGCGCCATATGAGCCTGCATCTTCTCAGCCTGCAACAAGCCACCTTGTGTCAGCATCTGTGCCAGGGCAAGGCGCGCCGCTTCTGTCTTTTTCTGCTCTTTCCCGCTATCAGGCAAGGCATCCGGCAATGCGTCCGATTTTGTCAGTATTTCCTCTGTTTCCGCCACATTCAGCCCGGCAAAAACCGGAGCATTTACACTGATCTCTCCCTCACCTGCCAGCGAGCGGACAAGATCAGCCACGGATTTTCCGCTGCCGGTAAAACCAAGTTTAATATCACCCTCACCGCTTAATGGCGGCGTTATACCGGCAGGATGATAAAACTGCGCCATCTCAACATTGCTCAGGCGCAAATCGCCATTTGCAAGCATTGTGCCATCAGCATTATTAACTTCCGCCTTGCCGGATAATTTGCCGCCAGCCCATTGCCCGCCAAGCTCATTCATTTGCAATTGCTGGTCATTTTTCACAAGGCGTACAGAAAAATCGTGAACCGAAACCTTATCAGCAATCTCTGCCTTTGCAGCACGCACACGAATATTCATCGCAAGCGGCAGATTATTCTTTTTGCCAAAAATCTGTTTTGACCAGCCAAAACTGTGAGCGGGCGCAACCGGCATGCTCTGAATATCAGCCACCGGCAAACCTGCCATCGCAGCAAAAAGCGCCCTCATATCCAGACGCTCCAGCGTAATATCACCACGCAATTGTGCAACCGTCTGCTCGCCCAAAGAGCCATCCAGCTTGGCACTGACCTTTTCCCCGTCAAGCTGCCCCTGCAGATTGGGCAGCCGGACAATGTTTTTGCCAAACTGAAAATCGCTTGCAAGATCAACCGGCAACCCATTGCCAAAACCCCGCCCGAACGGCAATGCATAACCGGTTGTTGCCAGAAACGGCTCCAGATCCCCGCTTTGCAAGCTGGCCTTGCCACTTGCGGCTATCTCATCCCCGCGCAAGGTAACCACAGCATCAAGGCGCGCATGGCCATCCTCACCGCTCAGCTCAAGGGCGGTCTTCATACCGGCCACCGGCGCACCCTGCACCTGCAGGTTAACCTCTGTTTCACCCATCAGGCCAAGCGGCAAAACCGGCATACCGATCAGGGCAAGTGCAGCCTCACCAGAAGCCGCTCTGGCATTGGCAGTCAGTGATAACTGCATCGGATCCGTGCCGGTCAATGTGCCTTTTGAAGAACCGGCAACAGCAACAATCAGCGTTTCAGTCTGCCCGTTAAGACTAAAAGATAATTCAGTATCAGATTTTGCGGCAGCACTTTTCTTTTTCTCACTGCTAACACGCCCTGCACGCGCCCCCTCACCCGCTGCCTGCTGCACATTGGCATTATCTGCCGGCTGAGTTCCGGATTTTTCTTTTGTGCCATTGCCAAAAAGATTGACCGCATTAAGGATCATATCCAGTTTGGTACCGGCAAAGAGTTGCGGATAGGCCAAAGCTCTTTGCTGCAAACCTTCAATCAGCGGCTCTTTGGGAAAAGCTTTGTTCAGCCCCCGGAGAAACGGCACAAAATCATCAGCCAGAACCGTTGCATCAAGTGTGGCATTCACTGATTTGTCAATCAATTGCAAAGAACCCGTGGCTGAAATATTGGCGCCTTCCGCATCATTGATCATCAAACGGTCAAAATCCAGCTTGCCCTCATTAAGCCGGAAAACCGTATCCACCTGACCGGCTTTAAAACCTGAAAACATAACAGGGCCGGCTTTAAGATTTACGGTCAGGTTTTCCCCCCTCAGTGCAGATAAATCCCCCTCCTGCAAAAACAGGCCGCCCAATGCCTGCAACACGCCGGTATCAATCGCTTTTCCGGTTATTTTCAACACGGATGATGCTGCACGATCCTGCGCACTGCTGCGCTCAAACATGCCGGTCAAAACCGTTTCACCCAGTACAATTTCCAGATCATTGATTTGCTGCAGATTATTATTCAGCACAATTTTTCCGGAAAATCCGGCCGCCTGCGCCTGAGAGGATGCCGCCGTCGCTATAGAAGACGTGACAGAACCCGCCGCCCCCGTTAACCAGGAGGCAAATCCGGCCGGTTGACGGGAGGCGAGCAGAAAATCCCCGTTAAACCCGAAATTATCGCCAAGCTGCAATTTGCCTTTAGCCTCAATCTGTGTGCGTCCCGGCAAATCAGCCTGCAACTGGCTGATATTCCACGCACCATGATCGGGCTCCGCCCGGATAATAACAGAACGGATTGTGGTGCCGCTGGCAATAATAGCCGGAAGGCGCAGATCAATATTACCCGGCATATCCGGCACCGGAATACGCTCAAGCAGGTTTTGCAAAAAGACGATTTTCTCCCGCAATGACAAAACCGGCTTTTCACTTTCCGCTTTTTTCTGCGGTGTAATATCCGGCTTCATCCCGTCAAGATAAACCTGCTGACCATCCGCACTGATCATAAAATGCGGATTATCGCCCAGATCAAGCTTTGCCCTGCCATTGATAACATATGGCGCATCGGCCTCACCCTGCTCCATGCGAAACTCTTCCGCATCAAAACCACTGCTTCGGGCAACAAATTTACCGGTCAAACGCAACCTATCAAGGGTGATTGCCTGTTGTTTTTTCTGCCCGTCACCATCAAGCGTAAAAAAAGCAAATTGCCCCTGATAAAGCGGTCTGCCGTTTTCCTCCGTTAAATCGCCTTCCGCTTCAAAAGATATTGCCAGATTATCCGGCAGCAAGCGCAAACGCAGCTTCAGCGGCTCATCCGGCTTTTTTTCTGATGTGGCAATTTCCACGGCAAAGGGCTGCCCGTCAGCCTGCATATGGCCGTTTATACGCCATGGGCCTGCCAGATTTTCTGCCGACAAAGTTGCGTTAATATGATCAAACAACTGTTGCCGTCCGCGCGCTTCATCACGCAAGGTTAGCTGCCCGTCTTGCAGGGTAAGCTTTTCCAGCCGCACTTTGGCAGCCGCAAACTCGCTCTTTTCCGGTAATGTCCAGTTTAACCGCCCTTGTTGATCCAGCCCGGCATAAAGATGCGGTTTCTCCATCCGCATATCAAAAATCAGGATTTGCCCGCGCAAAAACGGCATCAGTTCCGCATCCATGGAAAATTTTTCCATGGTCAGCGCCTTGCTGCCATCCGGCGCATCCACCACCACATCCGAAAAAGTAACCGAGGGAAACGGCAAGAGACGGGCATTTGCCGTACCGTTCACATGAACAGGGCGGCCCAATATGCGTGTGGCTTCCTGCTCAAAACGATCCCGATAGCCTGTCCAGTCAATAAAAGGCGGCACAACCAGCGCCAAGGTCAGCACCAGCACCAAAAAGCCACCAATAATAACGAACAACCGTCCCAAATTCTCAAACTCCAGCTATCCGCATAGCCTTATTTCACAATTACATTGCCCGAGTTGCCAATAAAGCGCCATTTCTCTTTTTTGCATTGTGCAGCGCGTTTCAAAACCGCTTTAACTCCCCTTATTAATTAAGATATTTGCAGTTTTTAAAACCGTCTGTCAGGCTTCATTCCTGTTATACTGCCATACAATATGACACAGGCCATATCACACAGGTGATGAATCACATTTCCAGCTGCACCATAGCTGTTCACAGTCAATTTCAACAAGGTGTTTCCTGCGGGCAATATGTTTGTTACCCCAATGCCTGCCCAAAATACTGTACCACTCTTGATCCGCCTGCCCTGAAGCTTTACAGCTGTCACATAACAACCAATATTGTTCCATAAAGGCCAGGCTCCGGCTCTGAGGCAACCACACACGACCTGCACACGCCCCGCCCATAAATTGACTGTATCTCTGTGACATTATCATGAATTATTCAACCTCCGGGACAAATTCCCAAAATATGGAAACCATTCCGGATTTTTATGAAACTGCCGTTTTCAAACGCGATATTTTCTCGGAAACCCGCGCCGGTTATTTCGCCGGCGATCCGGAAACCCGCATTATCCGCCGTGTGGTCAGCGCTGCGCCGTGGTGGTCGAGCCCGCTGGCATGGTGGCTGGCGCGGCGTGAAATCCGCGGCCTGCAAAAGGTACGAGGCATCAAGGGCACGCCGCAATTGCTGGCAACCGATAAACACGGCCTGTTCCGCACCTGGACTGATGGCACCCCCTTGCATCTGGCACGGCCGGCACACAGGCAGTGGTATCGTTCGGCGCACCGCATTTTGCGTGATATGCGCCGCATGGGTGTAACTCATAATGATCTTCAAAAGCCCCAAAACTGGCTTATGACCCCAGAAGGGGAAGCCGCTGTGATTGATTTTCAGCTGGCCTCTGTGCATCGCCGCCGCGGCGCTTATTACCGGCTGATGGCCTATGAGGATTTTCGCCATCTCATCAAGCAAAAGCGCAATTTTGCACCGGATTTGATGACGCCGACGGAAAAGCGCATTCTGGCGCGCCGCTCACTGCCATCACGCATCTGGCTGGCCACAGGCAAAAAAATTTATAATTTCATTACCCGCAATATTTTCAACTGGTCGGATGGTGAAGGCACCGGCGACCGGCTGGATAATGAAGGGCCGGCAATCATTGCAGCCCTCAAATCTGATCCGCGGGTTAAAGATGTTTCCTTAAGCCTTTATTCCCTGCCCGCCAAAGGGGTGGGAATCTATGCCTTTGTTGAAACGCTGCAGGCTGATGAAAAATCACTGCGGGCACGCCTTAAAGGCCATAAGGTGGAGCTGATCCAGCCGGTTGCCCATCTGCCGCGCCGCAAGGATGGCACAATCCGTGAAGATATTCTGCGCCTTGTCGCCATGAACCAGATGACAGAGCTGGATGATCTTTTACAGCGTGAGCCGGATATGCGCCTGCTGGTGGAGGCACTTGCCGCACACCGGCTTAATCTGACTGACCGGCGCATTACACAATTGGAATAGCCACGCTTTCTTTCCTGTAAGGCTGTGAAAGCTGCTCAAATAAAGTACCTGTACAAAATACAGGTACTTTATTTGTTCTCATCTATGGCGTTTCGCTTAAGAATCATTACATTCAGAATCATGTCAGATTTTCCAGACGATATTCCCTTCTTCGGGGAGCCGGACGCTCCGGCAACACCGCAGCCGCAATCCGGCGCACCGGCGGGTATCGCCGCGCGCGCCATGCAGGCACGTAACCGGCAGCAAGGCGAGCCGGCCTATCTGCAAGGGCTGAACCCCGAGCAGCGGCAGGCCGTCATCACCACAGAGGGGCCGGTTCTGGTGCTTGCCGGTGCAGGCACCGGCAAAAC
Organism: Pseudochrobactrum albidum; assembly: GCF_051851455.1. Taxonomy (NCBI): domain Bacteria; kingdom Pseudomonadati; phylum Pseudomonadota; class Alphaproteobacteria; order Hyphomicrobiales; family Brucellaceae; genus Pseudochrobactrum; species Pseudochrobactrum albidum. The sequence continues at coordinate 159,518 of NZ_JBPVTR010000020.1, read as the reverse complement.
CCGCGTTCTTACCACGCGCATTGCGCATATTCTGCAGCAAGGCTTGGCTTTTCCAAGCCAGATCCTCGCGGTAACCTTTACCAACAAGGCTGCCCGCGAGATGAGAGAACGCATCGGCCATCTGGTTGGCGGTGCGGTTGAGGGCATGCCATGGCTTGGCACATTCCACTCCATCGGCGTTAAAATTCTGCGCCGTCATGCAGAATTGGCGGGGCTGCGCTCCGACTTTACAATTCTTGATACGGATGATGTGATCCGCCTGCTCAAACAGCTTATTCAGGCTGAAGGGCTGGATGACAAACGCTGGACGCCGCGCGCTTTCGCGATGATGATCGACAATTGGAAAAATAAAGGCTACGGCCCATCAGATATTTCTGAGGGGGACGCGCGTTCTTTTGCCAATGGCAAGGGGCGCGAGCTTTATCAGGCCTACCAGGAACGGCTGAAAACGCTCAATGCCTGTGACTTTGGCGATCTTCTGCTGCATCCAATCCGGATTTTCCGTAAATATCCGGATATTTTACGCGAATATCATGCCAAATTCCGCTATATTCTGGTCGATGAGTATCAGGATACCAACACCGCGCAATATATGTGGCTGCGGCTGCTGGCGCAGCGCCCTCAATCTACATCACCTCAAAATAACACGCCCAACGCGACCGACTGGTCGCCCGAGCCTATGCGAGGCCCTTACGGAGCCGGTGAGCATAGCGAATTCGGCGCAAGTACAAATAATTCCGGCACCAATAAACCCGCGCATCAGATTAATATTTGTTGTGTGGGTGATGATGACCAGTCAATCTATGGCTGGCGCGGGGCGGAAGTGGATAATATTCTGCGCTTTGACAAAGATTTTGCCAATGCAACCATTATCCGCCTTGAGCGCAATTACCGCTCCACACCGCATATTCTTGGCGCTGCATCCTATCTGATTGCCCATAATGAAGGCCGCCTCGGCAAAACCCTGCAGGCACAGGCGGCAGATCCCGATGACCAGAAAGTGCATGTTCATGCGGCATGGGATTCAGAGGAAGAAGCCCGAGCAGTTGGTGAAGAAATTGAACAGGCGCAGCGCCGCGGCCATTTGCTCAATAATATGGCTATTCTGGTGCGCGCCTCATTCCAGATGCGCGAATTTGAAGACCGTTTTGTCACGCTTGGCCTGAATTACCGCGTTATTGGCGGCCCGCGTTTCTATGAGCGTCAGGAAATCCGCGATGCCATGGCTTATTTCCGCGTGGTTGCACAACCGGCCGATGATCTGGCTTTTGAGCGTATTGTCAACACACCCAAACGCGGCCTTGGTGAGGCCAGCCTCAGGCTGGTGCATGATTATGCGCGGGCAAAGAATATGCCGATGCTGCTTGCAGCAGAAGATTTGATTGCCACGGAGGAACTGAAGCCCAAAGCCCGCTCTGCCTTGCGTGAAGTAGTGGAAAACTTCCGCCGCTGGCGAAGCCTGCTCGATAACAAATCCCATACGGAACTGGCCGAGGCCATTCTTGATGAATCCGGCTACACAGCCATGTGGCAGAATGACCGCTCTGCCGAAGCTCCAGGGCGACTGGAAAATCTTAAAGAACTGATCCGCTCCATGGAGGATTATGAATCCTTGCGCGGTTTTCTGGAGCATGTGGCTCTGGTGATGGATACCGAGCAGAATGAAGGCATGGATGCGGTTAATATCATGACGCTGCACTCAGCCAAGGGGCTGGAATTTGAGACCGTCTTTTTGCCCGGCTGGGAAGAAGGGCTGTTTCCGCACCAGCGCGCATTGGACGAGGGCGGCCGTCAGGGGCTGGAAGAAGAACGCCGGCTGGCCTATGTCGGCCTGACGCGCGCCAAGAAAAACCTGCATATCTGGTTTGTTTCCAACCGCCGCATCCACGGCATGTGGCAAACCACAATTCCGTCGCGTTTTCTGGAGGAATTGCCGGAAGAACATGTGGATATTGCAGAATCCGACAGTTCTTATGGCGGCGGCTACGGGCAATCCCGTTTTGATGCCGTGGGGCGCGGCGATCCTTTTGCCAATTCCTACGCCACACCGGGCTGGCAGCGTGCACAACAAAACCGCTCCGAAGCCACGCGTAATAATTGGGGTTCACGTTCGGGTGCCAATGTGGAGCGCATCGGCTATGGCGAGGCGGATTCCGGTTTTGGCGCCGGCCGCGGCTCAGTCAAAGGCAGGGTAATCGACGGTGAACTTGTGGCAAAATCTGTTACATCTGCCCCTTCCGCCTATAAAATCGGCGACCGCGTGTTTCATTTAAAATTCGGTAATGGCAATATTGCCTCGGTTGATGGCAACAAACTGACAATCAATTTTGACCATGCCGGCCAAAAACGTGTCATCGACAGTTTTGTAAAGCCGGTATAACAATCCGACATATCATTTTCAGGGTAAATTATTCCAATTAACCGTCACATATAAGCATAAGACAACAAATACACTCCCCTGCGGAAAAAACCATTGCTTAACCGCCCTGCAATTCTCCGCTAGGTTTCAATTCAACGGGCGAAGGCGCACAGCACCTTCGCTTCACTTGTTTGAAAGAAAATTTCATGTCTGACGCTCATATAAAAAAATCTTCCGCTCAGGCCAAACCACTCTATCTGAACTTTGGTTTTCAGGTATTGACGGCCATGGTGATAGGCCTGCTTCTCGGTTTGGTTGCCCGCAATATGGGGCCTGATATCAATGGCAATGCCAACTGGCTGTCGGTTACGCTGCAAACAATTGGTACAATTTTTGTACAGATGCTGCGTGCGCTTGTGCCACCACTGGTTTTTACTGCAATTGTTGCCTCAATTGCCAATCTGGCAGCAATCAACAATGCCGCCAAGCTGGTCTGGCAAACCTTGCTCTGGTTTGCAATCACATCCTTTATCGCTGTGCTGATTGGTATAGCACTGGGGCTGATCATTCAGCCAGGTATCGGCTCCGATATTCTGGCCGAGGCGGCCAAAGCACCAGCCTCCTCCGGCTCATGGCTTGATTTTCTCAAAGGTTTGGTTCCTGCTAATATGCTGGGCCTTGAGGCCGGCACCAAACTCAATAATGGCACAGCCTCCACATCCCTCAATTTCAATGTTCTGCAAATTCTTGTTATCGCTATCACTTTTGGCGTTGCAGCACTAAAGGCCGGTGATGCAGCCAAGCCGTTTCTTGCCTTTAACCAATCCCTGCTGGTGGTGGTGCGCAAAATCCTGTGGTGGGTTATCCGCCTCACCCCGCTTGGCACAATTGGCTTGCTGGGGCGTGCTGTGGCACAATATGGCTGGGAAACATTAATTCAGCTCAGCTGGTATGCCGCCGCCATTTATCTTGGTCTGACGCTGGTGTTGTTTGTGGTTTATCCGGCAATTCTGCTCTTCCATGGTTTAAAACCATCGCGCTTCTTTGCCGGTAGCTGGCCAGCCATCCAGTTAGGTTTTGTTTCGCGCTCCTCTGTCGGCACCCTGCCGGTAACAGAAGCCGTAACCGAGCGCAATCTGGGCGTGCCGCGTGAATATGCAGCTTTTGCCGTACCGCTTGGCGCCACCACCAAAATGGACGGTTGCGCTGCAATCTATCCGGCAATCTCGGCCATTTTTATTGCGCAATATTTTGGCCTGCCGCTTGGCCTGCAGGAATATGTGCTGATCGTTTTTGTATCAGTACTGGGCTCTGCCGCCACTGCCGGCCTTACCGGAGCCGTGGTCATGCTCACCCTTACCCTGTCCACCCTCGGTCTGCCGCTGGAAGGTGTCGGCCTGCTGCTCTCCATTGACCCGATCCTTGATATGGGGCGCACTGCTGTCAATGTTGCCGGACAATCACTGGTGCCGACAATTGTTGCAAAGCGTGAGGGCATCCTTGATGAGGCGGTCTATAACAACCATAAAAATATTGATGATATCGACCCGTCACATCTTAGCCCGCAAGGTGCAACCGCCTGAAACAAAAGTAAAAAAGCCGGTGAAACGCACCGGCTTTTTTACTTTCACCCCATAGCCACATCATAAATCAGCTTCAGGTTAAGAATAATCACGGCAACAGCCACCACCCATGCACAGGCTGTCAGCCATAAAGGTGAGCGCAAGGCGCCCATTTTCTTGCGATCTGCGGTAAACATAATCAACGGCACAATGGCAAAGGGCAGTTGCAGGCTCAGCACCACCTGACTGAGGATTAAAAGATTGGCTGTACCTTTATTACCATAAATCAGTGTGACAATAATTGTCGGCACAATGGCAAGCCCGCGGGTAATCATCCGCCGCACCCATGGCCGCAGACGAAAATTGATAAAGCCTTCCATCACAATCTGTCCGGCCAATGTGGCCGTCACTGTGGAATTGAGCCCTGCACATAAGAGCGCCACACCAAAAAGCAATGGGGCGAGTGTGCTGCCAAGCAAAGGCGCAATCAGTGCTTCTGCCTGCTCAATCTCCACCACATCAATGCGCCCTGCCTTATGAAAAGTTGCCGCCGCCAGAATGAGAATGGAGGCATTAACCGCCAGTGCCAGCATCAGGGCAATGGAGGAATCCCATGTGGAATAGGAAATAGCCTCGCGCTTTTCCTGCGATGTGCCGCCATATTTGCGTGTCTGCACAATGCCCGAATGCAGGTAAAGATTATGCGGCATCACGGTTGCACCGATAATGCCAAGCGATAAATAAAGCATTTCCGGATTGGTAATAATTTGCGTTGTTGGGGCAAAACCACGGATCACCGCGCCCCAATCAGGATCGGCCAGTGCAATCTGCACAATAAAACATAAAGCAATAATGCCAAGCAGCACCAGCACATAGGCCTCAATCCAGCGAAAGCCCTTGCTTTGCATATAAAGCACCACAAACACATCCAGCGCGGTGAGCAACACCCCAAGCTCCAGCGGCATGCCGAATAAGAGATTAAGGGCAATCGCCGTACCGATCACCTCAGCCAGATCGGTTGCGCAAATGGCAATTTCCGCACCAATCCATAAAAACCACGCCATTGCTGGTGAATAGGCATCACGGCAGGCCTGTGCCAGATCGCGTCCGGTTGCCACCGCCAAACGGGTGCAAAGCGATTGCAGCAAAATTGCCATAATATTGGAAATCAGCGCCACAACCAGCAGCGTATAGCCAAAACGCGAGCCGCCGGCGATGGACGTCGCCCAATTGCCCGGATCCATATAGCCAACCGCAACAAGATAGCCAGGCCCGATAAAAGCCAGAAATTTCCGCCAGTTTTTACCCTGTTGCGGCACTGCGATTGTGCCATTTACCTCCTCCAGCGATTTGGCGCCTTGTTGCAAACGCCAGCCGGAGGCCTTTGCTGCGGGCAGAGCAGATTCTGCCAAAGGAAATTCATTATTTTTCATCAAAATATCATCATCGATTAATTGTTAATAAAAAGCATTTGCAACTAGGCGCTGTTTTTCATGCCCAGTCAAGAAAAAACATAGGCGAACGATTATAAAAAATGCCGGTCAAATAGCCGGCATTTTAAAAGGCAATTTATTTGGGGGCGTGGTTTTATTGCGGTTTGCCTTTTTCCCACATAACATCACCGCGATAAAGCGGCACGGTTGAAAGCGATGTTTTGGCAGAGCCATCCTGCACCTGTGAGGCATGGGCAAGGTAAATCAATGTGTTATTGGCCTGATCGTAAATGCGCGTTACCACCAGTTTTTTCCAGATCAGGCTGGTTCGCTCAGAAAATACCCGCTCCCCGGCTTTGCCAAGTTTAATATCACCAATAGTGATAGGGCCGGTCTGCTCACAGGAAATGGAGGCATTGGAAGGGTTCTCAAACCAGTTGCCTTTCTGCAAACGGTCAATCATCCCGCGTGAGAATGAAGCAAGATGACAGGTCACCCCCTGCACTTTCGGATCCTGCACCGCATCAATCACAATATCATTGCCAAACCAGTCCACCCCCACCTTGCCAATCTCTTCAGCCTGTGCGGCAGGATTGCCGGCCAAAACAGCCAGCATTGTCAAGGCTGCACATGCGGAAGCGGAAAAGAACTGTTTCATAAATGCTCTCCTGTTATCGGGGCAATGAATATAATAATCACATCACGGCCTTGCCTGCGCAGCAAAACCTGCCGCCAATGGCAGCCATTTATCCAGAAATGCATTGATCTCCATGGTCTGAATATCAGGCAGTGCTTTATAGATCAGCTCAACCGGCCATTCCCACCATGCGCTTTCCAGCAGGCGTTCAATGGTTTTTTCATCGAACCGCGGGCGCAGTATTTTTGCCGGCACACCCGCAACAATCATATAGGCAGGCACATCTTTTGTAACCACCGCATTAGCGCCAATCACAGCGCCAGTGCCAATATTCACCCCCGGCATAATCACCGCGCCATGGCCAATCCAAACATCATTGCCGATTGTTACCCTTCTGGAAGAGCGATAAGCGCGATAATCCATATCCACACCAATATGGCGGAAATATTCATTCGGCCTGTAGGTCATTTTATGCATGGTCAGGCGCTGCATCGGATGTTCCAGCGCATTAATCCGCACATGGGAGGCAATAGAACAGAAATGGCCGATCTCCGTGTAAATCCCCTCCCCGTTACGCTCCAGATAGGTAAAATTGCCGATACGCACATCACGCAGGATAACACGCTCGCCAATCTCTGTATATTGGCCAAGCCTGACAGATTTCAACTGCGCGCTCGGATGAATCTTCGGCTGCACATCGCGCGAAAACTGCATAATTTCTTCACTCATCCTGTTCCATTCCCGCACGGTTTTAAAAAAGTTTATCCGGCCACATTGCATCAAATTTCAGAAATTTCTGAAAATTCATTATTCGATGTAAAATTTGCCTGCGCCCTTTGCCAATTGCAATAAAAGCGGGTATAACGTCAATATGATGATAACAGACCGACAAGCCGATAATCTTGCAGCCAGACAGGAAGGCAGACACATATTCTGGATTGCCTGTGCGGTATTAGCTGCCGCTTTGGTTGCCGGTGCCCTGTTTGCCGGCTGGCTGAATTACAGCGACACCATATTCATGACAATGCTCATGGATGGCATATCATGGTGCTTCTGAGGATTTGATTTCATGCGTAAATATCTCCCTGCTCTGGTTTTGTTTGTGGCTGCCTTCACAATCGGCATAGTCGGTTTTCAGGCTTATCGGGACAAACAACTGGCTCAAGGAGAGGAGAGCGCCTATGGCGGCGCTTTTAAGCTCGTTGCCATGGATGGCCAGCCAATTACCGAGCAATCCCTGCGCGGCCACCCTTCAGCGGTGTTTTTTGGCTATACGCATTGTCCGGTTGTCTGCCCCACCACACTTTTTGAACTGGATGGCTGGCTGAAGCAGCTCGGCCCTGAAGGCAAGGATATACGCGGCTTTATGGTCAGTGTTGATCCCGAGCGTGATACACCGGAATATATCAGGAAATATATCACCAATGTATCCGATCGCATCACCGGCATCACCGGCGATCCTAAAGATATTGCAGCCATGCTGAAATCCTACAATATCTATGCCAAAAAGATTGAGGAAGACGGCGAAAATTACACCATGGATCACACGGCATCCATTCTTTTACTGGATAAAAACGGCCGCCTGCGTTCTACCATCGCCTATGGCGAACCGGCGGAAACCGCAATTTCCAAGCTGAAACGGCTGGCTGCCGGCTGATTGCGGCGTATAATATTCGCATCTTGTTGCGCCATATGCTAATGCCGTTTCAGAAACTGCGGAAACCGGATTCTCCGCCTGAAATTGCGCTAACACATAATGATAGAGCAGTTTTTCTGAGCAAGGAAAACTGCTCTCTTTATTTATTCAACTCCAATACAGAGAACCTTCATGGCACAGTATCGCTTATATCTTACCCGCGACAAAGATCAGGCTGAAAGGATTTTTGATCTTCTGGAGCCGGTTTTTGAAGAAGACGGCCTGCCGCTTGCCAATACAGAAATTGATGAAGACAAACAGATTTATGAAGTTTCGCTTTATACACAGGATAAAGCCGGCGCGGACAATGCCCTGCCCCGTATGGCCGCCTGTCTGGGCTTACAGCCGCAAGATATTTCCATTGAGGAATTACCGGATATTGACTGGGTTTTGCATTCGCTTGAAGGCTTGAAGCCGGTTCGTGCCGGACATTTCTTTGTGCACGGCTCTCACGACCGCGATAAATTGCAGAATGGTGATATTGGCATTGAGATTGATGCCGGTCTTGCTTTTGGCACCGGCCATCACGGCACCACGGCCGCTTGCCTTGAGATGATTGAGGAAATTGTGGAGCGTGAAGAGCCGCAAAATGTGCTTGATCTTGGCACCGGCAGTGCTGTGCTGGCAATTGCCGTTACCAGAATGCGCGATATTTCTGTTCTTGCCACAGATATCGACCCTGTTGCCGTTGATGTGGCGCAGGAAAATGTGGTGAAGAACGGGGCGGATAAATGGGTTTCAACCCTCACGGCAACCGGTTTTGACCATCCGCAAATGCAGGCGCGCGCACCATTTGATCTTATCATTGCCAATATTCTTGCCAATCCGCTGATTGAGCTGGCAGCAGAAATGCGCGCCCATGTGGCAGATCATGGCTCGCTGATCCTTTCCGGCATTCTGGAAACCCAGCGCGACAGTGTTTTACAGGCCTATCAGGCTGTTGGTCTGGAGCATCACAAAACAACCTGTAAGGAAAGCTGGGTTGCACTGCATCTGAAGCCGAAACTCTGACCAAAACAGTTTTTGCCACCGGAGAAAATACTTTATAGTCCGGTCTATCCGCAAATTTTCAGGATCTAAAATCGTATGTTTCAGAATTTTGAAGTCAGCAGCAATCCTGCAAACGGCGCGCCACGCGTTGCCAAACTGCGTGAAGAGATGAGCCGCCTCGGCCTTGACGGTTTTCTGGTGCCGCGGCCTGATGAACATCAGGGAGAATATGTGCCTGCCCGCGCCCAGCGCCTTGGCTGGCTCACCGGTTTTACCGGTTCTGCCGGCGCTGCACTGATTTTGCAGGACAAAGCTTATATATTTGTTGATGGCCGCTATACTTTGCAGGTGCGCAGCCAGACTGATCCGGCAGTTTTTACGATTGAGAGCCTCGTTGACAATCCCCCTGCAAGCTGGCTGGAGCAAAATGGCAAAGGCCTGACAATTGGCATAGATCCCTGGCTGCACACGATTGCTGAGACCCGCGCTTTAAAAGCCGCGCTTGAAGCACAGGGCGGAAAGCTGGTGGAAACAGAAGATAATCTTGTTGATCTCATATGGACAGATCAGCCGGCCGCACCACTGGAGCCGGTAACCATCCAGCCGCTGCAATATGCAGGGCAGGAGCCGCGTGCCAAACTCAGCCTTCTCAGTGAAGCCGTAGCCAAAGCCGGTGCCGATGCCACTATTCTTACTGATCCGTCTTCCGTTGCCTGGGCATTCAATATTCGCGGCCGCGATGTCAGCAACACCCCTTTGCCTTTAAGTTTTGCGCTTATTGCCGCCAATGGCGAGCATATTCTTTTTATCGACAAGCGTAAATTACCTATTGAGACAGAGGCCTACCTCACCCAGCTCACCAGAATTGTTGCCCCCAATCTTATGGAAAGCACGCTCACGGGCTTAGCCGCACAAGGCACTGTCTTTATGCTGGATCCGGCTTTGGCGGCAGAAAAGCTGCGCAATCTTATCACCACGGCCGGCGGCACGGTAAAGGAAGGCGCGGATCCTGCCCGCCTGCCCCGCGCTGTCAAAAACAAGGCCGAGCTTGACGGCTCACGCGCAGCCCATGAGCGTGATGGCGTGGCTATGGTCAAATTTTTCACATGGCTGGATAAGCAACCCGCAGGCAGTGTGGATGAAATAAGCGCCGCCAAACAACTTGAGGAAAGCCGCCGCACTGTGGGGGAAATGTTCCAGAAACCATTGGAAGACCTGTCTTTTGACAGTATCTCCGGTGCAGGGCCAGATGGCGCCGTCATCCATTATCGCGTGAATACCCAAACCAACCGCACACTCAATGAAGGTGAACTTTATCTGATTGATTCTGGTGCACAATATCGTGACGGCACCACAGATATCACCCGCACGGTTGCTATTGGCAAAGTGCCGGATTTTGAGAAAAAAGCCTTCACCCTTGTGCTCAAGGGCATGATTGCCTTATCCCGCCTGCGTTTTCCGGCCGGCACCCGCGGTCAGGATATTGACGCCTTTGCCCGCAATGCATTGTGGCAGCATGGTTTTGATTATGCCCATGGCACCGGCCACGGTGTTGGCTCCTATCTCGCTGTTCATGAAGGGCCGCAGAGCATCTCTAAACGCGGCGCACAGGAACTCAAAGCCGGCATGATACTGTCCAATGAGCCTGGCTATTACCGTCCGGGCAAATTTGGCATCCGTATTGAAAATCTGATCATTGTCAAAGAAGCGGAAATGATCGAAGGCGGCGATATTGCCATGCATAGTTTTGAAACACTCACCTTCTGTCCTATTGACCGCCGTTTGATTGATGTAAGCCTGCTCAATACAGATGAACGGGCATGGCTGAATGATTATCACGCGCAGACCCGCGCCAAGCTGCTGCCCCATTGCACAGAAGAAGAAAAAAACTGGCTGATCGCCGCAACAGAAACCCTGTAAAACACATCAGTGCAAAATATAAAACCGGCGATTAGGCCGGTTTTATATATTCTTATATCTTACGCTTTAATAAGGCATATATTGGCGCAGCAACACAATCAGCACCCCGCCAAAAATACACAGCGGGATAATGCCAATGCGAAATGCCGCCACTGTGCATACAGCCATAGTAACAAACTCTTTCCAGCCGGCATTAAAAGCCGCAGGCGCAACAAGCGTGGTCAGCACAGCCGCAGGCACGGCATTGAGCCCCGCTTCAACCCGATAATGAACGCGCGCAAATTGTGAAAGAATAAGATGCCCGCCAATACGGGTAATATAGGTTAAAACGGCTGCGCCAAAAATAATCCATACAGTCAGGCTCATTGCGCCGCCTCCCTTGCAACCGCAGCCGGTTCATCATCCAGTGTAATCACATTTTCACGCCCTGATTGCGGCCTGGCAATAAGTACAGCCACAACAATGCCGCCAATTGCGCCAATGCTGACATGCCATGGCGACCCGATCCAGAAATAAGCCGCAACAGATGTCACAGAGCTGGCAGCCACAACCGGCAGCCAATTGGCGCGGCTGCGAAATCCCATGACCAGACCAAGAAAATAGATCGGCAACAACATATCAAGGCCGACAGCCTTGGGATCACCGATAAGACTGCCAAAAGTTGCGCCAAGATAGGCTTCAATCACCCACATAATATAAAGCGGTGCCGCCAGCCCCATATACCAGATAAAGCTGACCGGCAGTTTCTGCTCAGCCCGTTTCTCACTCTCGGCATATTGCACATCGGTAAGAAAGAAAAAGGCAATAATCTGCTGCAATGGCGTAAAATGCCTGATCAGCCTTCCGGTGCCTGCGGAATAAAGCACATGGCGGAAATTCACCGCAAAAATTGACAGTAAAATCATCCATGGCGCCACATGATGGCCAAACAGCTCCATTCCCACCAATTGGCTGGCACCGGCAAAAAGCATGGCGCTCATCAGCACCGATTCCCAGACATTAAAGCCATTATCAACAGCCACAACACCAAAGAGCAGACCAAAGGGTGCGCTGGCCAAAGTAACTGGAATTGCGCGTTTTACGCCGTCCATAAACAATGCCACATTGGTGGCAGGTGCACAGGTCTGCCCCTGCACCAGATTTTCCGGATTGCATCCATCCATTTTCATGACCAGTATTTTTATCAGCACAGCCCTTGCCATGCTGGTTTTCGATAATGATCTCACAAAATCATTATGCCAATTTTCCGCAACGCATCACCGCAGACGGGCAAACAGCCAGCTGCCGGATTAAGCGTAAAGATTATAGTGAAATGCAGCACGCTCTGGTTAGGAATAGGCTGATGCATAAAACCAATCAAGTGCGGCACAAACACCTCTGCACCGCTCTTCTCCCGCTGCGGCAGCTCCTGCACCGCCTGAGCACCCGCGCAAACAGCTGTCGGGCTCCCTATTCTGCCCCCACCAATTCAAACCAGGCATCTTCATCAATCACTTTAATGCCCAGTTCTGCGGCTTTGGCAAGTTTTGAGCCGGCGCCGGGGCCTGCAACCACCAGATCGGTCTTTTTTGAAACAGATCCAGCCGCTTTTGCACCATAACGCTCGGCCATGGCCTTAGCCTCATCACGCGACATGCGCACAAGCGAACCGGTAAACACAATTGTCTTGCCCGCCACGGGTGAGCCGCTCACAATTTCGTAAACCTCATCCAGCGGCGTCACCTCTGCAAGCAAAGCTTTGAGCACATCTGTGTTATGCGGCTCCTGATAAAAATCCACAATGGCTTCTGCAACAATTGTGCCAATGCCTTTCACATTGGTCAGTTCACACCATGCTTCATTGCCCTTATCGCTCTTGTCTTGCGGTACGCAAGCTGCCTGTGCCACCTCTGCCAATTTTTGATAAGAGCCAAAAGCACGTGCCAGTTTTTTGGCATTAACCTCACCAACATGGCGAATACCAAGCGCAAACAAAAAACGGCCAAGAGCTATCTGCCGCCTTTCATTAATCGCCGCATAAAGTTTGCGCACGGAAGTTGCGCCAAAACCTTCAATATTCTCCAGTTTTTTAAGCGGCGATGCTGCCTGCCGCCTTTCAAGCGTAAAAATATCTGCCGGTGTGCGGATTTTTAAAGCTTCATCCTTAGCGTTGAAGAAAAACTCAACCTGTTTTTCGCCAAGCCCCTCAATATCAAAAGCGTTGCGTGATACAAAATGACGAATACGCTCAACTGCCTGCGCCTCGCAGATCAGCCCGCCGGTGCAACGGCGCACGGCTTCGCCTTCCTCGCGTGCCGTATGGCTGGAGCAAACAGGGCAAAGGCGCGGAAATTCATAAGCCACGCTCTGCACAGGGCGTTTATCCGGCACAATATCCACAATCTGCGGTATCACATCGCCGGCACGCTGTACAATCACCGTATCGCCAACCCGGATATCGCGCCCCTCGCGCAACACATTGCCCTTCTGGTCAAACCCGCGAATATAATCCTCATTATGCAATGTGGCATTGGTCACCACCACACCGCCAACCGTAACCGGCTCAAGCCGTGCCACAGGCGTTAAAGCGCCGGTACGGCCAACCTGAATATCAATCCCTTTGAGAATGGTAAAAGCCCGCTCAGAGGCAAATTTATGCGCAATCGCCCAGCGCGGGCTGCGCGAGATAAAGCCAAGCCGCTGCTGCAGCCCCAAATCGTCAACCTTATAAACAACACCATCAATATCATAGCCAAGTGTGGCGCGCTGCTCCTCAATAGCGTGATAATGGGCAATCAGTTGCGGCACGCTCTCAAAACGGCGCATCAGCGGATTGGTAATAAACCCGTAGGATTGAAACTTTTCCACCATGCCCATTTGTGTTGCGGCCGGCAGTTTGCTCACCTCACCCCACGCATAGGCAAAAAAACGCAGCTTGCGGCTGGCGGTGATTTTGCTGTCAAGCTGGCGCAGCGATCCCGCAGCCGCATTGCGCGGATTGGCAAAAACGGGCTTGCCGTCTTTTTCCTGTTTTTCATTAAGTGCCGCAAAATCAGTATGACTCATATAGACCTCGCCGCGCACCTCCAGCACATCGGGCACATCACCCTTCAAAACCTGCGGAATATCAGCGATTGTGCGGGCATTATTGGTGACATTTTCCCCCACCGAACCGTCACCACGCGTGGCGGCACTCACCAAATGCCCCTGCTCATAACGCAGCGAGAGCGACAATCCGTCAATTTTCGGTTCTGCGGTTATGCCAAGGGGTGTGCCGGGCATAATTTTAAGAAAACGATAAATCCTGCCGACAAACTCCCCCACATCCTCATCGCTGAAAGCATTATCCAGCGATAACATCGGCACATTATGGGTAATTTTGGAAAATTTTTCAGAAACCGCAGCGCCAACTTTCAACGATGGCGAATCTGCACGGACAAGATGGGGAAAACGTTGTTCAATCGCCAGATTGCGGCGGCGCAATGCATCATATTCCGCATCAGAAATAACCGGCGCATCCTGCGTATTATAGAGGAAATCATGTTTGGCAATGGCTTTTGCCAATTGCGCAAGTTCGGCTGCCGCCTGTTCTTCAGTCAAATTTTCAACGCTGATTTCGCTCATTGTCAACCCGTCTCCGTTTGCGGATTGAATATAACACCAGCGTTAAAAATCAAATATTCAATTATACCGGTTGCATGGCGTTTTCCCGCAGCAAACGCTCGGCAGCAGCGCGGGCTTCATCGGTTACACTGGCACCGGCAAGCATGCGGGCAATTTCCTCCTGCCGCTCATCTGCCCCCATTACGCGCACAGAAGTGCGCATCTGCTCACTCTCCCCCGGTGCCTTGGCAATCAGAAAATGCGTGCTTGCCCGTGCGGCAACCTGCGGCGCATGGGTAACTGACAACACCTGCACATTGGCAGAAAGCCGCGCCAGACGCTGGCCGATTGCATCGGCCACAGCCCCGCCCACACCGGTATCAATCTCGTCAAACACCAGTGTCGGCGCTGAACCGCGATCGGCAAGGGCAACCTTAAGCGCCAGCAAAAAGCGTGACAGCTCCCCCCCTGAAGCCACCTTCATCATCGGCCCTGCGCGGGTGCCCGGATTGGTGCGCACCCAATATTCCACATTATCAATACCATCAGCATTACGGTTTTCCGCATCTGTTTCGAGATTGACAATAAATTCCGCGCGCTCCAGCTTCAGCGCCGGCAATTCCTCACTCACAGCCTCAGTCAAGGCCTGGGCGGCCTGCCGGCGCTCTTTGGATAAGTCTGCCGCCGCCGCATCATAGGCTGCACGCATTGAAGCGGCCTGCTTTTCCAGCAATTCCAGCTTTTCCGCACCGGCATCAAGATCAAGCAAATCCGCATCCATCTTGTCACGCAATGCAGCAAGATCCGCCACCGGCACAGAATATTTGCGCGATGCCGCACGCAAGGCAAAAAGACGTTCCTCAACGCTTTCCAGTACCCGCGGATCAAAATCAATCTCGCGCATGGCCGCATCAATCCCGCCTTGCGCATCGCCAAGACGATCCAGCGCCTCATCAATTGCATTGATCACCGGTTCCAGCAAATGCGGCGCTTCCGGCATTTTGCGCTCCAGACGGCGCACCAGTGCCGCCAGCATCGGCACCGGCGATTCATGACCTGAGAGCAGGTCATTTGCCTCACTGATATCGGCGGCAATTTTTTCAGATTTCATCATCAATGCGCGCTTTTCAGCCAGTTCATCTTCTTCGCCAATTTGCGGATCAAGCTTATCAAGCTCCTCCGCCGAGGCGCGCAGATAATCTGCCTCACGTGCCGCAGCCTCCACTTTGGCGCGGTGTTTCACCAAAGCGTTTTCACTGTCACGCCATTGCTTATACAGCACACGCAACCGGCCGGCCTTGCCGTCCAGCCCGCCAAAAGCATCCAGCAATATACGGTGCAGATCTGTATCAATCAGCGCGCGGTCATCATGCTGCCCATGAATTTCCACCAAGTGGCGGCCAAGCTCACGCAACAGGCCAACACTTGCCGCCTGATCATTGATAAATACCCGTGAACGGCCATCACTATTCTGCACGCGGCGCAGAATAATATCGCCGTCATCATCAATCTCATTCTCTCTGAGAAAAAGCCGTGCAGGATGATTGATGCCTACATCAAAAACCGCTGTCACCTGCCCCTGATCTGCACCATGACGCACAAGCGATGCATCGCCTCTGGCGCCAAGCGCCAGAGACAGGCTGTCCAGAAGTATAGATTTACCGGCACCGGTTTCACCGGTCAGCACAGATAAACCCTCACGAAACTCGATATCAAGTTTCTCAATCAGAACAATATCACGGATCGACAGTTGCGCCAGCATGGCTGCCTTTATTGAAAAATCAAGCGCCGCCCGTAATGAGCGCGGATGCTTTGGAGAGCCAGGAGCCCTTGTTTTCACGCGGTTCAAGGCCACCGCCCTGCAAGAGCTTGTAAGAATCCTTATACCACGGGCTGTCGGGGAAGTTTTTGCCAAGCACTGCCGCCGCGGTCTGCGCTTCCGAGGTCAGCCCCAGAGCATAGTAGGCTTCCACCAACCGTGCCAATGCCTCTTCCACCTGCCTTGTATTGGAATATTGCTCAACCACATTGCGGAAACGCTTGATCGCGCCCAGATATTCCTTGCGTTCCAGATAGTAACGGCCAACCTGCATATCCTTACCGGCCAGCTGGTCACGGGCAAAACGGATTTTGGTCTTGGCATCTTCCACATATTCCGATTTAGGAAAGCGGTCGACCACCTCCTGCATCGCGGCGATAGCACGGCGGCTTGCCGCCTGATCACGGGTAACATCCGGAATCTGGCGGAAATAGCTCAAACCAATAATATAATAGGCATAGGCCGATTCATCAGAAGTAGGATAAAGCGTATTATAACGCTTGGCCATGGAAATGGCCTCCTCATAATTACCCTTACGGTAATTGGTAAAAGCGGCCATCACCAGTGCTTTACGCGCATATTCAGTATAAGGATGCTGGCGGTCAATTGCGGCAAATTTTTTCGCAGCTTCATCAAGGCGCCCCGCATCCAGATTGGCCAGCCCCTCATTATACAGCTTGTCTGCCGGATCAATGCTTTCGACATATTTTGTCAAATCAACATCTTTATCGCCCGAAGCACAGCCGGCAACGGCCATAGTCAACACAACAGAACCAGCAGCCAGAACCCGCCTGGTCATTTTGCAAATTTGAGAACCCTCAGCATCAAAAAATTTGGCTGAATTATCTGGGAATTTAGAAATCGTCATGCTGTCTCCGGTATTTCGGCAACATAAATCACGGGCAAATCATTCCTGTGTCAGAGGGTTCATAAACCATAGCTGAGAACAATCGGCAATGTTTATACAAGTTTATTCGTACTGCAGCGAGACTGCAATGCCTGCCGGCAACGTCTTTTTTCACCTTTATGGCTTTTAAGCATAAAATACCCGCACAAACCAGCCTCACACGCTTTGTTCAATGTTTAAACTGCATGTCTTCGCGGCTCAATTATGGCTGATGACAGGCTGGGCGAAAGAATCATCCGGTGCAAGACCGTGTCTTTTGCTATATTTTCTTTTAATTTGGAGGATTTTGCGGGCTCTGCTCCTGTACCTCAAGACGAAAATGTTCTTCCCGCTCCAGAAGCGCCTTTACCAGTGCCGCATTAAGCTTGTGTCCGCCGCGATAAGAGCGGAACAGCCCCCTGAAACGATAACCGGCCAAAGCCAGATCCCCAACGCTATCCAGCAATTTATGGCGCACAAATTCATCCGGATAATAAAGCCCCTCCGGATTAAGAACCTGCCCGTCATCGCCAATAGCAATAGAATTTTCCAGCGATGAGCCAAGCGCAAGCCCCATAGAGCGCAATTTTTCCACATCCCGCATAAAACCGAATGTCCGCGCCCGCGCAATTTCAGCGGTAAAAACAGCCCTATCGAGATCAAAGCTGAAAGACTGGCGGCCAATGGCGGCTATAGGAAAATCAATCTCCACCTCATAACGCGTGCCATTATAGGGGCGCAGCTCTGCCCAGCTCTGCCCGTCTTCCACCCGCACCGGCTGCAAAACCGTCAATATATTGCGCGCCTTGTTCTGCTCTGACAAACCGGCTTCTGCAAATGCCGCCATAAATTCAGCCGAACCGCCGCCCAAAATCGGCACTTCCGGTCCGTTAATTTCAACAATAAGATTATCAATACCGGCAGCCGTGACTGCCGCCATAAGATGCTCGATTGTGCTGATGCCAAAATCTGCAGGGCCGACAGATGTATTCAACATGGTTGAACCAAGCTGCGAGGACAGCGCCGGTATTACCTGCCGCCGCCCCTCTCCGTCATCACGGATAAAGACAATCCCGTTATCAACCGCTGCCGGACTGATTTGCAATTCAACCGGCTTGCCGCCATGAACGCCAAAACCAGAAAGAAAAACAGGTTCAGCCAGTGTCTGCTGCATTTTTGTCATCTGATTTCCAATAATTTTCCGGCACAACCGGCTTCAATTTATCAATCTGTCCAATATCCGTCTGATATTGCATTCTTTTGACACTAATCAGGCCGATGCAAAAAATCCGGCCGGACAAAATATAAAATCAGACACTATATAAAATTTGCCGCCTGTCATCTCAACCTTGCAATCCATAAAAAAGCACCGCGCCCTTTTTAAAAAGAACACGGTGCAAATAAAAGCAAAAGGGCAGAGCTTTTCCTCATTTCAAACATGCGAAAAAGCCTGTTATCGTCTTCAGTTCCTGTCTCCCGAAACGATCAGACACTTCGGGAGACCATATTCACTTTTCATCAATTGGCCTGACGGCGCAGGAAGGCCGGAATTTCCAGCTGGTCGTCATCGGAAGCCATACGCGGCTGCGCACGTCCCTGACCATCAAGCTGACCGCTGCGCGGTGCATAGATTGATGCATCCTGAGACAATGGACGGCGCGGCTCCGGAGCACATGCCTGCATTGGTGCTGCCGGCATTTCACGCTTTTGTGCCGGTTCCAGACGGGCTGTAGGCTGTTCTTCTTCACGGCGTGACAGGCTGGCTGTCAGCCGGCGCAGAAGGCCAAGCGGGCCGCGTTCTTCATGCGCCGGGGCAGACTGTGCCATTGGCGCACGGCGTGCATTCATTTCTGCCTGAATAACCGGCGGAAAATCTGAAACGCTGGGCATGCGCGGCGCCTGACGTGGCGGCTGCGGAGCCAGAACAGGATCAGCATGCTGCTGCGGCTGGAACTGCGGCTGCGGTGCAAGATTATGGGCAGCCTGCTGCAGTTGCGGCTGGAGCGGAGCCTGCATTTGCGGGCGCGGCGCTTGCGCCTGCTGGCGCATTTCCATCATTTCCGGTGCAGGAGCCTGAAAGATCCGGCTCTGCGGCTGAAAACCGGCATCATTGGTTGCAGCCGGCGCTGTATAGCTGTGCTGCTCCCCCTCGCCCAGATGCAGGGATGGCTGGGCGGCAACCGGCTGTTCAACAGGTTTGGCCTGTGCAACCGGCTGCTGAACCGGAGCCTGAGCGGCTGGCTGTACTGCCGGTTTGGCTACTGGTTTTGCCGGCTGGCGAAATTCCAGCGGCGCAGGCGCCGCATCTCCGATCTGCTTGTCAATTCCGGTAGCAACGACAGAAACGCGGATCACGCCCTCAAGACCTTCATCAAAGGTCGCACCGAGAATGATCATTGCATCCTGATCAACTTCCTCACGGATACGGGTAGCAGCTTCGTCAACTTCAAACAAGGTCATATCACGGCCGCCTGTGATCGAGATCAACAGGCCGCGCGCGCCGCGCATGGATGTTTCATCCAGCAGCGGATTGGCAATGGCAGCTTCAGCGGCGGCAATTGCACGGCCATCGCCGGAAGCCTCACCGGTCCCCATCATCGCCTTGCCCATTTCACGCATGACAGAGCGCACATCAGCAAAGTCGAGATTAATCAGACCTTCTTTGACCATCAGATCCGTGATGCAGGCCACACCGGAATACAAAACCTGATCAGCCATTGCAAAGGCATCGGCAAAAGTGGTTTTGTCATTAGCGATACGGAAAAGATTCTGGTTTGGAATGACGATAAGCGTATCAACATTCTTCTGCAGTTCTTCAATGCCCATATCCGCCGTTTTCATGCGGCGCTGCCCTTCAAAGTGGAAAGGCTTGGTAACAACACCAACAGTCAGAATACCTTTTTCGCGCGCGGCGCGGGCAACCACCGGTGCAGCGCCGGTGCCGGTACCGCCACCCATACCGGCGGTAACAAAGCACATATGCGTGCCGTTAAGATGATCGTTGATTTCATCAATGCATTCTTCTGCAGCGGCACGGCCGACTTCCGGCTGGGAACCTGCACCCAACCCTTCCGTCACGGCTGCGCCGAGCTGGATAATGCGTTCCGACTTGGACATTGTCAGCGCCTGTGCATCCGTATTGGCCACGACAAAATTCACGCCGCGCAAACCCGCATTGATCATATTGTTGACAGCATTACCGCCACCGCCGCCGACACCGAAAACGGTGATGCGCGGCTTCAGCTCGGTGATATCCGGCTTTTGCAGATTAATTGTCATCAGTTTCGTTCCTTTTGCCTTTCACCGCTTTGCCGCCGCGGTGCAGTATTCTGATTTATTTTTTTACACTTACCCCGGAGAACCAGGCCGCATTATCTTGAAATTATCCGGTCATTTACCATGATTTGGCAAAAATCCCAGAGGCTTATCGGCTTGAAATAAAAAAATCTCAAACCTTTGTTTCAAAACTGTTTTCCCTCAAAAATACGCTCAGGAAAACGGCGGTTCCCCTTTTTAAAAAACACCTTACGCAAAACCTTCAAAAGCTTTGACGCAAACCCTGTCTTCACACAAAATCAGGAAGAATTCCCCCTGATCAGAAACTTGTTTTCAGCCATTGGCCAACACGGGATATACGCCCGCCCGCGCCGATCAACCGCCCTCCTGCGGCCGCCCGGACCGACCGCTCCTCAATACCCGCCACCTGCGGATAAATCAGCAGGCCAACCGTTGCCGAGAATGCCGCGCCTTTTGCCGATTCCGGCAGGCCGGCAATTCCCAGCGGACGCCCGATACGTACATTGCGCGCCAAAATACGGCGTGCCACTTCCGGCATGCCCGTCAACTGGCTTGCACCGCCTGTCAGCACAACACGCTTGCCAACAATATGGCCAAGACCCGATGCATTGAGCCGGTCACGAACCAGCTCCAATGTTTCTTCAACACGGGCACGAATGATACGGGTGAGAACTGAACGCGGATACTGGTTTGGCACATCGCGATCATCATCGCCGATCGGCGGCACGCTGATAAGATCACGGTCATCGGCAGCACTTGGCAGCGCCGAACCATACATGACCTTGAGCCGTTCAGCATCTTCCATACGGGTGGAGAACCCGCGCGCCACATCCATTGTTACATGCATGCCGCCAATAGCAATGGCATCTGCATGAATAAATTTTCCTTCCGAGAATACAGAAATTGTGGTCGTACCGCCGCCCATATCAATGCAGGCTGCGCCCATTTCCGCTTCATCATCCACCAAAGCCGCAAGGCCGCTTGCATAAGGTGTGGCAACAATCGCCTCAACGGAAAGGTGACAGCGGTTAATGCACAGTTCCAGATTGCGCAGCGGCGCACTATCAGCAGTCAACACATGCATATCAACGCCAAGACTGTCGCCAAGCATGCCCAAAGGATCACGAATGCCGCGCTCACTATCCAGCGTATAGCCAATAGGCAGGGAGTGCACCAGATGGCGCTCTGCCTGCAAAGCCTGTTTGGCGCCGGCTGCCAGCACGCGGCGGATATCGGCTTTTTCAACATCATGCCCGCCAAGATCAATGCTGGCATTGAATGTTTCGCTTTTCAGGCGGCCTGAAGAAATATTCACAATCAAGGATTCAACCGTCAGGCCGGCCATGCGCTCAGCCGCATCAACAGCCAGACGGATTGACTGTTCCGCAGCATCCAGATCAATCACCACACCGGATTTTACACCGCGCGATTTTTGATAGCCGATACCCAGCACTTCCATGCGATGTGTACGCCCGGGCAAAAACGCACTCTCATCACGCGGCCGCAACCGTGCAATCACACAGGAAACCTTGGATGAGCCGACATCAAGCACTGTCAGAAGCCGCGTGCGGCGGCTGCCTGATGCTGAACCGGAACTGTTTTTGGATCCCCAGATACTCATACGCGCCTGCCCGCTGCCTTGGCAGCCTTTTCACGGTCTTTCAGCATTTTTTCACGGTTTTCCATACCGCTTGGCGTAAGCTGAACCGTCACACGATCATCCAGCCGCATATCAAGGCTGAGAATATCGCGTCCGAGAATATTCTTGGTGCGCTGCAATGTCTCCACTTCTGCCAGAGCCCGCTTCACATCATGCTCCGGCAGCATAACCCGCACACCATTATCAAAAAGCAGATCCCAGCGGCGGTCAGATACCCGCGCATAAGCACGCACTTTTGCCGCAAGATCAGGATAGGCGGCAACCGTTTCAATAAAAGCCTTGCCGCGCTTTTGCGCGCCCTCTCCCACCACCAGCGGCAGCGTTGCATAGCGTGCGCCATTAAGCGGCACAATCGGCTCGCCCTTCTCATCCACCAGCAACAAATCACGGCCGGATTGCCAGACAGCAAAAGCCTTGCGCTCCCGCAGCGACACCACAACCGACCCGGGATAAACCTTACGGATCTCAACACCGGCCACCCATGGCAAGGCCTCAATCGCCTTGCGGGCATCATCAGCATTAAATCCAATCAGCGAGGTCTCACCATCCAGACCAAGTTTTTCAAGAATATCAATTTCGGAGGTTTCATAATTGCCGGAAACAGACACATTTTCGATAGCAAAGCCCAGCGTTGAAGCAGTCGCCTTGACAACCTCATGGGTATGATTGCCAACAACCATGCCATAAAGGCCGGTCGCGGCAAAAAATCCGACCAGACCAAAGGTGCCGGCATAGCGCGGCACCCGCACCCCGCCGCCAAACAGGCGCGAGGCAACACGAAACGGCTTACGCAGAAAACGCGGCAAAACAAAAGCACCGTGCGATGATGCACGAGACATCATCACATCACGATCACCCCTGTCATATCTCGCCTTTAACGCATGCACGAGGCATCCTCCACCATCCAGCTCAACAACTCACCGAATGAATATCCTTCAGCCCTGGCAATATCCGGCACCAAGGAGGTTGGCGTCATGCCGGGCTGCGTATTCACTTCAAGCCAGATCAGCTCACCATCGCCGGCGCCGTTCTCATCAAAACGGAAATCAGAACGACTCACGCCGCGACATCCGATTGCCTGATGTGCCTGAAGTGCCATTATTTGAATTTTTTGGTAAATATTTGGTGAAATTTTCGCAGGACATTCATGCCGCGAACCACCATCAGCATATTTTGCATCATAATCATAAAAGGAATGCGTCAGCGGAATAATCTCACACACCCCAAGCGCACGATCACCCATAACAGCGCAGGTCAGTTCACGGCCGGCAACATAGCGTTCAACCAAAACCTCATCGCCATATTTCCACTCATCCGAGCCAAGAATTTGCGGCGGCGCATCCTGCCCCTCACGCACAATCACCACACCAAAACTGGAACCCTCGCGCACGGGCTTCACCACATAGGGCGGCTGCATCGGATGTTCAGCACCAATGTCAAAACGATTCATCACGCGCGATGGCGCAACAGATACTCCGGCAGCGGCGGCAACAAGCTTTGCACGCCCCTTATCCATCGCCAGAGCAGAAGCCATGACACCGGAATGTGTATAAGGAATTTGTAAATATTCAAGAATGCCCTGAACGGCGCCATCCTCACCAAAAGGCCCATGCAGAGCGTTAAAAGCAACATCAGGCTTCAATTCAGCAAGAACGGAAGCCACATCGCGATCAACATCCACCCGCGTCACACGATAGCCCTGCTCCTCAAGTGCTTTTGCACAGGCAGCACCAGAGGAAAGACTCACCGGACGCTCCGATGAAAAACCACCCATCAAGACAGCAACATGTTTACCTGTCATCGGAAGCTCATCCCCTCTGTAACAACAAAAACACTCAAAATAACTTTCGGCCGGCTCACGCATATCAAAACGATATACGAAACATTCTGCTCTCCCCCTTTGGCTCCTGCACCCCGATCCGGAAACCGCCATTTCAAGACAATCGTCCGGCACTCCGGCGGAAACATTTTCCGCAGAAACCCAAGGCAATGAAACTTGCCGACCCAAATCACTAACGCTTGTTCCCTATAAGAATCAGAGAGTTGATTCTCTGGCAAGCCCTTACAAAAAGCTGCGAATCAAAAAACCGAATCATTATTTAGACAACACATTGATTTATTAAGAATTTTTAGCAATTTATTGTCTTAAAAATTTATTTTAGAGAAATACGAGGGTTAGACTCTTGACAAGGGCAAATCACCCCAGAAACCACCTTTTCCAAAAAGCCGAAACCAAATCACCGCCGCCCTGCGAAACAGGAATGCGGCGGTGATAAAAGTCATTTTTTTAAATTTTAGCAAGATTATAAAAATTACAGGAAAACAGGCAAAAATACCTCAATCGAGGAATTCGCTGATTTCGCGCCCTTCAATAAACCGGCCAAGACGGCGAATTTCCCAATGCAGTTCGATACCGGAATTTGCCCGCACCTTATTGCGCACAGTCTCGCCCAGTAATTCCAGATCATAGCCGGTGGCATTGCCGCTATTGATCATAAAATTGCAATGCATTGTTGACATATGCGCACCGCCGATTGTCAGGCCACGGCAACCCGCCTTATCAATTTCCTTCCAGGATGATGTGCCGGCCGGATTTTTAAAGGTGGAACCGCCGGTTTTTTCTCGGATTGGCTGCACAGTTTCACGATGGTTCTGCACCTCATCCATAGCTGCGCGGATAGCGGCCTGTTCACCACGCACACCTTCAAACAAGGCACTGGTAAAAATCAGATCTTTTGGCGCAGAACAATGGCGATAGGCATAACCCATATCCGCATTGCTCAGAATATGCAGATTACCCTTACGGTCGAGCGCACGCACCTCCACAACACGCTCACAGGTTTCCACCCCGTTTGCACCGGCATTCATGCGCAATGCACCGCCAATTCCGCCAGGTATACCATGATAAAAATGAAAACCGGCAATACCGGCCTCAAGCGCGGCAGCAGCCACACGTTTATCCGGTGTGGCCGCACCGGCACGCAGACATGTATCCGATACGCGCTCAACCTCACCAAACCCCTTGGCAGACAAGCGGATAACAAAGCCCGGTATCCCCCCCTCACGCACCAGAAGATTGGAACCGATGCCAACAACCATTACCGGAATTTCTTCCGGAACATTTTTCAGAAATTCCGCCAGATCCTCTTCATCAGCCGGCTGAAACAAAACCTCTGCAGGGCCGCCGGCACGAAACCATGTAATCTTATCCATGCCGGAATTGGGCGTCAGGCGTCCGCGCACAGCCGCCAAAGGTTTTTCAAGCCGCGCCAACAGCGCCTCACCATCGAGCTTTACAGCCATATTCAACACTCTTTCTTAAAGCGATCCGGACTTCAAATTTTCCGGATTATAAGCATCACAACAATCCGGATAGGTCAGGAAAAACACGGCAGGATCAAGGCATTCCCCAATCATTGCCCGTGTTTTTATATATCAAACAACATCAACACACCCTGCAGGCTGCCAGACATCGCCACCGCCAAGCTGCACGGGCAGTGCATAAGCCACCCGCACTGCTAATCAGGCAGCATCACCACCGCCAAGCTGCACGGGCGGTGCATAAGCCACCCGCACTGCTAATCAGGCAGCATCACCACCGCCAAGCTGCACGGGCTGTGCATAAGCCACCAGCACTGCTAATCAGGCAGCATCTCAACCGCCAACCTGACATGTCGGTTCATAAGCCAACCGCTCTGCTAATACGGGTGCATGTAGTACTGCATTGTGCACGTGCTTTGCATAAGCCACCCGCACTGCTAATCAGGCAGCATCGCCACCGCCAAGCTGCCTGGGCAGTGCATAAGCCCATTGAGTGATATTGCCTGCGCCAAGAAATACAACAAAATCGCCTTCCTGCGCTAATTCTTTAATAGTTTCCGGCAATTGTTCAGGCGTCTCCAGATAGCGGGCATCGCGGTGGCCGGCCGTTTTAATACGGCTCACCAGAGCTTCAGCGGTCACCCCTTCTATAGGATCCTCACCTGCGGTATAAACCGGCGTGATCAACACCGTATCCGCATCATTGAAACAGGTGGAGAACTCATCAAACAGGCTTGCCAAACGTGTAAAACGATGAGGCTGGGCAATGGCAATCACACGTTTTGGCGCGGCCTCACGGGCGGCTTTCAACACGGCTTTGATTTCCACCGGATGGTGGCCGTAATCATCAAATATTTCAACACCGTTCCATGAGCCTGTATGGGTAAAACGGCGCTTCACACCACCAAAGCCTGATAACCCCTTGCGAATATCCTCGGCACTCAGGCCAAGCTCATGGGCAACAGCAATGGCAGCCGTAGCATTGGAAACATTATGGCGCCCCGGCATCGGCAGGCGCAAATCTTTAATCTCAACAGTTTCGCCCTTACGGTCACGGATAACCACGTCAAACACCGAAACCGCGCCATCCATATGGTGATTGGAAAAACGCACATCGGCCTGCGGGTTCTCACCATAGGTAATCACACGGCGATCCTCAATACGGCTGACCAAAGCCTGCACTTCCGGATGATCAAGGCACATCACGCCAAAACCATAGAAAGGCACATTTTCCACAAACTGGCGGAAGGCGGCACGCACATTATCAAATGAACCGTAATGATCGAGATGTTCCGGATCAATATTGGTGATCACCGCAATATCGGCAGGCAGTTTGAGAAAAGTGCCATCACTCTCATCTGCCTCAACCACCATCCACTCACCTTCCCCCATGCGGGCATTGGTGCCATAGGCGTTGATAATGCCGCCATTAATCACTGTCGGATCAAGGCGCCCTGCCTCCAGCAACGTGGCAACCATAGATGTGGTCGTGGTTTTGCCATGTGTGCCGCCAATGGCAATGGCCTGACGGAAGCGCATCAGTTCTGCCAGCATTTCCGCACGGCGCACAATCGGCAGCAGCCTCTCCCGCGCCTCGACCAGTTCCGGATTATTCTGGCGTATTGCCGTGGAAACCACAACCACATCGGCCTTGCCGATATTCTCAGCCTTATGGCCTACAAAAACCTCAATGCCCTTATTCCGCAGGCGCTGCACATTGGCGCTGTCTGCCTGATCTGAGCCCTGCACCTTATAGCCCAGATTATGCAGCACCTCCGCAATGCCGCTCATGCCAATGCCGCCTATGCCGATAAAATGAACCAGACCAATATTCAGGGGCATTTTCATGCGCGTTTTCCTCTCTTGAAATCAGCAACAGACAATCCCGCTGCAATAGCCTTGGAAAGATCAGCAAGCAACCGTGCTGCATCCGGCTTGCCCGCACTTTTTGCACGCGCGGCCATATCTGTCAGTCTTTGCGGCTCATTGAGTGCGGCAATAAGAATTTGTGCCAGTTTTTCCGGTGTCAGATCAGCTTGACGAATCACCTCGCCGCCGCCAGCCCCTGCCAGCGCTTGCGCATTGGCTGCCTGATCATGATCCAGCGCAAAAGGAAACGGCACCAGCAGGCTCGGGCGGCCGATAGCCGCAATTTCAGAAACTGTGGAGGCGCCGGAGCGCGACAAAACAAAATGCGCCTGTGCCATCATTTCCGGCAAATTGGTAAAAAACGGCGCAACCTGCGCTTTGACTCCCAGTTTTTCATAAATCTTGCGGCATTGCGCCTCATCCTCCGCCCGTGCCTGCTGGGTAACAAACAGGCGCTCCCGCTCTTCCTGCTCCAAAAGCGCAATGGCCGCTGGCACAACAGTTGAAAAATATTGCGCACCCTGACTGCCGCCAAAAACCAACAGGCGAAACAGATCAGGCGCGGCAGAAGGCTTGTAGGCAATATTGGTTTGCGCCAAAACGCTGGGGCGCACCGGATTTCCCGTTTGCACGGTTTTATCCGCATAAGCGCCGCCCTCAACCGGCAAAAACCCACCGGCAATTGCCGTCACACGCGAAGACAGGCCTTTATTGGCGCGCCCCATTACGGCATTTTGTTCATGAATAAGTGTCGGAATACCCATCCGCGATGCAGCATAAAGCGGCGGCAAGGTCGGATAGCCGCCAAAGCCTGCAACCAGTTTGGGCTTTAAACGGCGGAATAATTTGCGGCAATCAAGATTACCCTGCCACAGGCTGTAAAATGTTTTTGCCAATGCCAGCGGATTTTTACCGGCAATGGTTGCCGAGCGCACCACATGCACATGTGTGTCTGCAAAGCCGGAGACAAAACGCTGTGCCCGTTTATCGGTCACCAGATGCACTTCATAGCCGTCTTTTATCAGCTCATGCGCCAGCGCCTCAGCAGGAAACAAATGCCCGCCCGTACCGCCAGCCGCCAAAACGATCACATCTTTTGTCGTCATTATCCGATCTTCTTCAAAGAATTTACAAGGCGGGAATGCGCTCGGCGCCGTTTTTAAGTGTAGCTGACATGCGGCGCTCTGGTGAATCGCGGGTCAGAGCCAGCAAAAAACCCATAGTAATCGCAATAGCCACCAATGATGAACCGCCATAGGAAATAAACGGTAATGTCATGCCTTTTGCAGGCATCAAATGCAGGTTAACCGCCATATTGATGATTGACTGAAAGCCGAACAGAATAACAATGCCGGCAATTGCAAGCCTTGTAAAAGCATCACGCTCTTTCATGGCCACGCTCAGGCCGCGAATAACGATAAAGGCAAACAGCAGCATAATCACAATACAAAGAATAATGCCGTATTCCTCCGCCGCGACAGAAAAAATAAAATCCGTATGGCTGTCAGGAATAATACGTTTGACTGTGCCCTCACCAGGCCCCTGCCCGAACCAGCCGCCGCTGATAATAGCTTCACGCCCGGCATCCACCTGAAATGTATCGCCCTCACCTGTCATAAAGCGGTCAATACGGCCGGCCACATGCGGGAAAAAACTATAAGCGCCCACCCCGCCGACAACAGCAAGGCCGCCAAGAACAATAATCCACAGCCACGGCATACCGGCGAGAAAAAACATCGCCCCCCAGCTCACCGCCGTCAAAGTGGTTTGCCCGAAATCGGGCTGCGCCATCAAAAGCGCGGCAACCATGCCAAACAACAGCATAGCCAGCAGATTGCCCGGCATATCGCCATTGCGCTCCTGTTCAGAGAACAGCCATGCGCAAATAACCACAAAAGCCGGCTTCATAAATTCTGACGGCTGAACAGAAAGACCCGCCAGCGATACCCAGCGCCGTGCGCCCTTGACCTCAATACCAACAAACAGCGCCGCAACCATAAGCAGCAGCGAAGCGCCCAGTAAAATCAGTGCGGCACGGCGCACCATTCGCGGGCTTAAAAATGAAACTCCGATCATGGCAATCAGCGCCGGTATCATAAAGAAAATCTGACGCTCAACAAAATGGAAACTGTCAAGCCCGATACGCTCGGCCACGGCGGGGCTTGCCGCATAGGACAATAAAATACCAAGCCCCATCAGCGCCAGACAGGCTGCCAGAAAATAACGGTCAATTGTCCACCACCAATTGGCAACAGCTCCCCTGTCCGCGCGGCTCACCATCAGTCTGCTCTCCCCACAGGGCGAAAGCCCTCCAACATCATAACCTTATCGCGGAATGCCTGCCCGCGCTTCTCAAAATTCGGAAACTGGTCAAAACTGGCACAGGCCGGAGATAACAGCACCACCGGCTCCGCATCCGCATCACCAGCCGCATCCTGTGCAGCATGCTCAATCGCAGCATCCAGCGTCTGGCTGATTTCAAACGGCACATCAGCGCCAAGTGTTGCGGCAAATTGTGCTGCCGCCTCGCCGATCAGATAGGCTTTGGCAATACGCGGAAAAAATCCGCGCAGGCTTTCAATCCCGCCGCTCTTTGGCAAGCCGCCTGCAATCCAGTAAAGCTTGGCAAAAGATGACAAGGCAGGTGCGGTGGCCTCGGCATTGGTTGCTTTTGAATCATTGATAAACAGGGTTTTACCCTGATAGCCAATCTGCTCCATACGATGCGCAAGCCCCGGAAAACTGCGCAGACCGGCACGTATTTCCTCCAGGCTCAAACCGATTGTCAGGCAGGCAATCAATGCCGCAAGCGCGTTCTGGGCATTATGCGCGCCGCGCAATGAGCCAATACCATCCAGTGATAACAGCAGTTCAGCCCTGCCATGTTCCGCACGGTAAAGATCGGTTCCCTGTGCATAAAAACCGTTTTCAAGCACCTGATTTTTAGAAAAGCGGATCAGTCTCCTGCCCTGTTTTTCCAGCCGGTCGGCAATAATAGCACAATAAGCATCATCAACAGCCACAATGGCCGTGGCACTGCCGGCAACAAGCCGTTCTTTGATAGCGGCATAATGCTCCATCGCGCCATGGCGGTCGAGATGATCAGGCGTCAGGTTAAGCAAAATGCCGGCGCAAGGATTAAGGCTTGGCGCAAGATCAATCTGGTAGGATGAACATTCCACCACATAATTGCGCCCGTCAACCGGCGGCTCCAGCGAAAGCACAGCCGTGCCGATATTGCCGCCAAGCTGCATATCACGGCCACAGGCCTTGATGATATGCGCAATCAGCGCTGTGGTGGTGGATTTGCCATTGGTGCCGGTAATGGCCACAAACGGGCAATCCGCCCCGCCGGCAATAGCGGCATCGCGCTCGCGGCAGAATAATTCCACATCGCCGATAACCGGCACCTGCGCCTGATGAGCCAGCTTAACACTCCAATGTGGTTTCGGATGCGTGAGCGGCACCCCGGGCGATAATACAAAAACACTGAAAAGCGACCAGTCCGCTTCGCGCAAATCCTGCACATTTATGCCTTGCGCCGCTGCACGGGCAACGCTTTCCGGATTATCATCCCAGCCAACAACATGTGCACCGCCGGCACATATTGCCTTGGCTGTTGCCAGGCCGGAACCTCCAAGGCCAAACAACGCAACATGCTTGTTTTTCAGGGTTTGTACGGGGATCATAATCAACCGCCACTCGACAAATATCGCCGAATTTCTGTCACCGTTCAGGGCGCAGATAATCCGGCTACCGGTTTATCTCCCGCACCACAGACGGTTCTACGCCGGCAGCACAGGCATTTAATACTTTGCTCTATAATTTATCCGAATGGTTAATAAACCATTCGGATAGCCTGTTTAACGCAAATTGCTTAACGCAATTTCAAGGTGGAAAGACCAATCATCGCCAGAAGAATGGCAACAATCCAGAATCTGATCACCACCTGACTTTCCGTCCAGCCTTTTTTCTCAAAATGATGGTGAATTGGCGCCATAAGAAATACACGCTTGCCGGTCATTTTAAAAAAACCCACCTGAATAATTACCGAGAGGGCTTCCATCACAAATACACCGCCGATAATTGCCAGCACGATTTCATGTTTGGTGGCAACGGCAACCGTGCCCAGCATACCACCCAGCGCCAGCGACCCGGTATCCCCCATGAAAATCGCAGCCGGCGGAGCATTAAACCACAAAAATCCTAAGCCCGCGCCAATCACCGCACCAAGAATAACCGACAATTCACCGGTACCCGGCACAAAGTGAATCTGCAGATAATCGGCAAAAATCGCATTACCCGACAAATAGGCAATAAAACCAAAGGAAGCGGCCGCAACCATTACCGGCACAATGGCCAAACCATCCAGCCCGTCAGTAAAGTTAACAGCATTGCCGGAGCCAACCATGACAAAGGCAGCAAATGGTATGAAAAACCAGCCAAGATCCAGCAACAAGCCTTTAAGGAAGGGAAAAGTCAGCGAAGATGAAAACGGCTCCTGACCGGTTCGCATAATCACCCATGCAGCCATGGCGGCAATAACAAATTCCAGCCCCAGACGCGCTTTTCCTGAAAAACCTTTATCCGATTGTTTGGTGACCTTGAGATAATCATCATAAAAGCCGATTGCGCCAAAACTGACCGTTACCAGCAGCACAACCCAGACATAGACACTCTTGAGGTTACCCCAGAGCATTACCGAGGCCAGAACCCCGAACAAAATCATCAAACCGCCCATTGTCGGCGTACCGGCTTTTTTAAAATGCGTCTGCGGCCCGTCAGCGCGGATCGGCTGGCCGCGGCCCTGACGCACACGCAAACTGTTGATAATGCGCGGCCCCAGCAAAAAAACCAGCAAAGCTGATGTGATCAAAGCACCACCGGTGCGAAAGGTAATATAGCGAAACACATTGAAAAATGACAAATGATCCGCAGCATTGGCTAATAACATCAGCATCAGGTGAATGCCCTTCAGGTCGGTCGCGGCACTATAACAACCGGCATAGGTTAAAATGCCGGATCCAGCACCTGTTATTCTTTTGCAGTTCTGTAATTCTGTTACCAGAATGGCCTCATTAACAGGGAATGAAGCCGGTATAAATTATTCCGCCGCCTCACAAAGCGGATATTTTTTCAGCAAGGCATCAACAATTTTTACAAAGCCGATTGATTTTGATGACTTAATCATCACCACATCTCCCGGGCGCACGGCTTTAACAACCAGCGGCAGCAGATCATCAACATTATCCCGATATTCAACCTGAATTTCCGCAGGCATCGCCGATTTCAAGGCGTTCATATGCGCTCCGCCGATAAACAGCATATTCACATGCGCATCCACAATCGGCCGCGCCAGATCTCCGTGCAGCTTGGAAGATTGCTTGCCAAGCTCCAGCATATCACCAAGCACAGCAATGCGCCGCCCGGCCTGTGCGCGCTCGCCCTGCGGCGGTGTTGCCTCCAGCAATGCAAGCGCCGCCCGCATGGAAGCCGGATTGGCATTATAGCTCTCATCAATCAGCGTGAATATACCCTCACCATGGCGCAGGCGATATTGCGCGCCGCGTCCAGCCTCAGCCTGCAATGTGCCAAGCGCCAGCACAACCTTGGTCATATCAGCGCCGGCAAGATGGGCAGCCCCTATCACCGCCAGCATATTTTGCACCATATGCCGCCCCGGCGCACCGATTTTAACCACTGCCTCCCGGCCATTCAGCGATAGAGTGATGCAGGAGCAATCCGGCTTCATAACAAGATCACGCAGCCGGTAGGTTGAGCGGGCATTTTCACCAAAAGTGGCAATATGCTCAATACCGGCAGCCTCAGCCAGTGCCTCCAGTTGCCTGAAACGTTTGTCATCACGATTGAGCAATGCATAGCCGCCGGGCAGCACGCCTTCAAAAATCTCGGCTTTGGCAGTGGCAATCTCTTCCAGATTGGCAAAATGCCCCAGATGTGCCGCCGCAATCTGCGTGATCACCGCCACATGCGGCTGCACCATTTTCACCAGCGGGCGGATTTCATTATGGTGGTTCATGCCAATCTCAAAAACACCGTAATCGGCATCTTCCGGCATGCGCGCCAATGTTAGCGGCACCCCCCAGTGATTATTAAAAGATGCCGCCGAAGCATGAACCTTGCCACAGGCTGATAAAACGTGGCGCAGGGCTTCCTTGGTTGTGGTTTTTCCCACAGAACCGGTCACGGCAATAATTTGCGCCGCAGAGCGTTTGCGCGCAGCAAGCCCCAGCCGCGTCAGGGCTGCCAGCACATCATCCACCACAATCATCGGCACCTGCAATTTGCCAAGAGCCGGCAGGCGCGCCTCTGTCACAACCAGCAATCCGGCACCGGCAGCCATTGCGGCGGTGGCAAAGTCATGGCCGTCAAAAACATCGCCCTTAATCGCAAAAAAAGCCTCGCCCTTGCGCAAAGTGCGGGAATCGATCGAAATTCCGGTAACACCTTCAGGAAGGTTGCCAACAGGCCGCCCCTCCATTGCTTTTACCATGTCAGCCGATTTCCATAAAATTTCATTCATTTAAAACGCGCCTCAAGCGAACGGATAATTTCAGCATGATCCGAGAAAGGCAGCGTCATACCATTAATAATCTGTCCTTCCTCATGCCCCTTCCCTGCGACAATCACAGTATCACCGGCCTCGGCAATCAGCACCGCATGGCGTATAGCCTCATGACGGTCACCGATTTCCAGCGCGGAAGGAGCTGCAGCAAGAATTTCTGCGCGGATAACCGCCGGTATTTCAGAGCGCGGATTATCGTCAGTCACAATCACCACATCTGCCAGACGTGTGGCAATCTCCCCCATGATCGGGCGCTTACCCTTATCACGATCACCGCCGCAGCCAAAAACCAGAATAACCCGCCCCGTGGTAAACGGACGCACGGAAGTAAGCACATTTTCCAGCGCATCCGGCTTATGCGCATAATCCACATAAACAGGCACGCCATCTTCCGTAGCGCCGACAAGGTCAAGACGCCCCGGCGCCCCTTTCAGCCGCTCCAGCGCACGAAAGGCCGCATCTGCCGTAACGCCGGATACGATTGCAAGCCCCGCCGCCACAAGCGCATTGGCCACCTGAAAATCACCGGCCAAAGGCAGGGTCACTTCATAAATCTTATCTTCATGGCACAATTCAATATATTGGCGATGGCGTTCATGTTCCACACGTTTAAGCGTGATAAACGCCCCCTTGCGGCCAACTGTTTTTACATCGCAGCCAGCCTGCCTTGCCGCCTCCTCTGCCTGGGCGGAATAAATATCATCTGCAAAAATAATTGCCGGCGCAGCCTTTGGTAATAAACGGTCAAACAGGCGCATTTTGGCAGCCAGATAATGCTCCACCGTCGGATGATAATCCATATGATCGCGGCCAAGATTGGTAAATGCACCGGCTGTGAGTTTCACACCATCAAGGCGGCACTGGTCAAGCCCGTGAGATGATGCCTCCATACAGGCATGGGTCACACCCTCATCATACAGCTCCGCCAGCACTTTTTGCAATTCCACCGGATCAGGCGTGGTCAGCGAGCCATATTCATCACGCGTTGGCGAGACAATGCCGGTTGTGCCGATACTGGCCGCAGCAAAACCCGCATAAGCCCAGATTTGCCGGGTAAAGGATGCAACTGATGTTTTGCCACTGGTGCCGGTCACCGCCGCCATAATCTGTGGCTGCCGGCCATAAAAGACAGCAGCAATCATTGCCAGCGCATGACGCGGATCAGCACAGCGCAACACCGGCACGCCAATCTCTGCCGCATCCATCTGCTCATCGGCAAGAATAGCAACCGCACCGCGTTTTATGGCATCGGCTATATAGGCCGAGCCGTCATTTTTTACCCCTTTAAGCGCAGCAAACAAATAGCCCGGCTGCACAATGCGGGAATCGGAACCAATGCCGGAAATTTCAATCTTCCCGACAGAATCAGCCATTTCATTAACAAATGCGGCAATCTCTTTCAGTTTCATTCCGTTCCCCGATCCGAACACACCATTGGCGGCACAGATGACATTTCCAGCTGTTACCGCAATTCCGGCCTGATATTTACACTGCCATATACCCGACCGGATGCATAAAAAATACTCTGCCGGTTATACCAGCGCCGAATAATCTGAAAAACCGGATATATTTTCCGGTTTCTCATTTTAGTCATTCTCATAGGCAGCCAAAATCGGCGGCGCATCCTTGGCAAAATCCGGCTGCACACCAAGGAAAGATGCCGACCGGCGGATGATATTGGCAACCATTGGGGCAGCATTGAGTCCGGCTGTGGCAGAAAATTTGCCTTCCTCAGGTTTTGGCTCATCAATAATTGTCAAAACAATATAGGTCGGGTCATCCATCGGAAAAGCAGCAAGAAAAGCATTAAAGCGCACATCCTTGGAATAGCGGCCATTAATAACCTTTTCTGCCGTACCGGTTTTACCGCCAACACGGTAGCCCTTCACCTCTGCACGGCGCCCGGAGCCGATCTCTGCATTCAGCCGGTAAAGATAGCGCATATCATCACTGGTTTTCGGCTTGAGAACCTGTGTGGCTATCGCATTAGCCTGCGCTTCTGTGCGCGGCAGAAATGTCGGCGGAATAAGCTTGCCGCCATTCATCAATGCCGCCGCGGCAACCGCTGTCTGCAACGGGGTGGTCATCATGCCGTGGCCGAAAGAAATTGTAATTGAATGCACTTTCTTCCACACGCGCGGCTCAACAGGGCGCGCCACTTCCGGCAATTCCGTATGCATGCGGTTCAGCAGGCCAAGGCGCTTCAAAAATGCCCGGTGCCCCTCAATGCCAACCGCATCCGCCTCCTTGCCCGAACCAATATTGGATGAGTAAATAAACACTTCAGCCAATGTCAGCCAGCGGGCCTTACCATGAAAGTCACGAATGGTCTGACGGCCAATCGTGATCGGGCGCGTGGCATCAAATTTACTGTCCAGATTAAATTTTCCGGAATCCAGCGCCATTGCCGTGGTAAAGCTTTTAATGGTTGAACCCATCTCATAAGTGCCCGCAGACATGCGGTTAAGCCGGTCTTTTTCCAGCGCATTATACGGGTTATTCGGGTCAAAATCCGGTACCGAGGCCATAGCCACCACTTCACCGGTCTTGGCATTGAGCACCACCGCACCGGCTGCAATCGCCCGATATTTGGCAATTGCCTGCACCAGCTCATCACGCATAATATGCTGTACGCGCAAATCAATGGAAAGACGGAATGGTTCCAGATTTTCCGGCTGCGCAAGCCCCGCCTGCCGCAAATCACTCAAGCCCTGACTGTCAATATATTTTTCCATACCGGCAATGCCCTGATTGTCGATATTGACCAGACCAAGAATATGAGAGGCTGTAGGCCCGCCGGGATAAAACCTTGATTTTTCAGTGCGAAACCCAATACCAGGAACACCAAGCGCCATAATCTGGCTTTGCTGGCGCGGGGTCAGGCCACGTTGAATCCAGACAAAACCGGCGCCGCTTTTCAGCTTGCGATAGGTGCTTTCCCAATCCAGATTGGGCAGAACAGTTGCCAGCAATTCCAGCGTTTCATCCGGATCGGCAATTTTGCGCGGCTCAGCATAAAGCGATGCTGTTTTAATATCTGTTGCCAAAACCTCGCCATTGCGGTCAACAATATCCGGCCGTGAGGCAAGCGTGCTGGCAGCGGCTGCGCGATAGCCCTCATCATCACCGCCCTGCAGGCCATAATAAATCAGGCGTCCGCCAATCACCGCATAAATACCCATAAAACAGGTCATAGCCATCAGCAAACGATTGCGGGCACGGTTGCCGTGTTTTTTCCGGTTACCGGCAAAGGCTACATTATTATTCAGCGGCGATGTGGCAATTGTGGATTCTGCATCAGGGGCGGCATTGCCAAATTCCGGTGCCTGCCCCAGGGGGCTGCCATCGCCGGAGATAGAAACCTTGTTCTTGCGGCGCAACCAGCCGTTTTTTCTGCTCATGGCCGCACTCCCGGAATAACAATTTTCGCAGGCAATGCCACCTGTGGCGCAGCGCCTGACATGTTGGAGGCAATACTGCCGGTGCTTAAATTATCAACCGAGGCAATCAGATCAGAACTGTTGCCGATCAGTTTTTCAATATCATCGGCCTGTTTCAGCGGAATATCATCAAAAAGCCCGATCTGACGCACATCAACAGGAGCCAGTTTAAGCTGTGCCTGATAAATATCAACCAGTCTCTGCAGGCGGTTCGGCTGGGTCATCAGGCTCCAGTCAGCCTTCAGAAGATTGATCGTATCCTTCTCAGAGGCAATCTGGCGCTGAATCTTTTTGATTTCAACAACCTGCTTTTCCGCATCATGCTTGATTTTATAGGTCACGGTGGCTGCTACCAGCATCGCCGCGATCAGGATGATATCAATAGTGCGCAGCATGGCTATTTCCACTTCACATCGTCAAATTCAGGCAAGGCAGGCAAACCGAAAATACTGTAATCAGCTTTCAGCGGCGGATATTGCGTGCGGATACCGGCGCGCAATTTGGCAGAACGTGCACGGGGATTGACCAGCGCCTCTTCCTCACCGGCACTGATCGCTCCCTTGACCGCAGGCGTAAAACTGCCCTGACGCATATGTGCTTCCGGCAAATGGCGTGAACCGCCGCCGCCGCCGGCACGATCGGCAAAAAAACGCTTCACAATCCGGTCTTCAAGCGAATGAAAAGTAACAATAACCAGCCGCCCGCCCGGCACCAGCGCCCGCTCAGCGGCAATCAATGCGCGTGCCAGCTCGCCAAGCTCATCATTCACATAAATGCGCAATGCCTGAAACACCCGTGTTGCCGGATGAATCCGGTCTTTCGGGTGGCGGCCAACCAGCATTTCAATTGCATTTGCAAGGTCACGCGTGCGGGTGAAAGGCGCATTCTCACGCCGCTTCACAATCATGCGGGCAATGCGCCCTGCATGGCGCTCCTCACCCAAAAAATTAAAAATCCGCGCCAGATCACCGGTCTTATACTGGTTAACCACATCAGCGGCACTCAACCCCTGACCGGACATACGCATATCCAGCGGACCATCTTTCTGAAAAGAAAAACCACGCTCCGCCTCATCTATCTGCATGGAGGAAACGCCGATATCCAGCACCACACCCTGAGGGCGCATATCGCCAAGCACATCTTCAAGCTGCGAAAACCGCGCATGCACCAGACGCAACTGCCCCTGAAAAACCTCAACCATTGCCTGCCCGGCTGCAATGGCATTGGGATCACGGTCAATTGCCAGCACATTGGCGCCGCTCTGGAGAATGCGGCGCGTATAGCCGCCCGCGCCGAAAGTGCCGTCCACATAAAGCTTGCCGGCCTGCGGCTGCAAGGCGCTGATCACCTCATCCAGCATCACCGGAATATGCCGTGAATAATCATCTGCCCCCGATAATGCGGAATCAGCCTGTGTTGCGGGCACTGTCTTATTATGAGGTTCTGTCATCACTGTGCCTTTTTCTCCCGATCACGCATCAAAACCGCAGATCGCTGGGTGCAGGCAAAAGCGTGGCTGCAATATCCGGCAAGATTGCCCGCCGCATTCCCCGCATGAAGCGCAAAATGCCTGAAAAATGAACACCCTATGGACGCAACAAACCGCATAAAAAATACCACCGGCATAAGGCGGGCGTCAACGGAGGCTCAAAAACCGCTTCAGCACAACCATATGCATTACCAACACTCTTACAGACTTGAGCTTTTTTCAGTTCTGCCGGTCTGTCTGCACATACAGAACGCCGTGAATAATTTATCCAATATTAATATTAAGGAAGAGTTATTATACCGCTGCAAATATGATTTATTGCCACCACACTGCAGTGTAAAAAACAGGGTATAATGCGTTTATGCGCAATAAGATTGCGCCATTTCAGGCAATATCCTGATCATATAATTTTTTAGCATACAGGTTTGTCAGCCAGCCTGTAAGCCGGGTTCTGTATGGCCGGACTGCGAACAGCCCGACGTGGCAGCCATTCATCTGGGACGGATATTGCCATCCGCCTCTTGCAACCCACCCGGACGGCTGATCCGGAAACTGATTACCGGGCAAGCCCGGTGCACCGTCCCTATTCGGTCTTGCTCCCGATGGGGTTTACCATGCCGCTCCCGTTACCGGCAGCGCGGTGGGCTCTTACCCCACCCTTTCACCCTTACCCGCAAGCCACAGGCATTGCAGGCGGTCTGCTCTCTGTTGCACTTTCCCTGAGGTCGCCCTCGCCGGGTGTTACCCGGCATCGTGTTTCCGCGGAGCCCGGACTTTCCTCACCTGCCACCTTTCGGCCTTGGCAAGCGCGGCTGCCCGGCCGGCTGACAACTCTGTCTATGGCGCTATCTTGCAAAAAACGCAATAAAAAAGCTGACTTTCAAATTCTGAAAGTCAGCCTTTGATATAAAATCCCAGCTCAGCGGAGCTATTTAGATTTAGGTTATGGCGTATCTCAAACACCGCCAAAGCCTGAATATAAACAGGCCTGAACAGTTTTATAACAAGAGAAAATCTCCTGCAAAAACCATAATTAATACGATAAAAACTGTTAAGCTCTCACGAAAAAAAACAGTTTAAAACGACTGCATGAAATTTTTGACATTGCTGCAATATTTTGCCGATGTCGGGTTCATACGTTTGGCGCCATGGCCGGCATTATATTTAAGAATAGTACCGCAAGTGGTACCGCCGCCAAGTTTTTGCGCCATCGCCAGATATTTCATGCCATATTGCAAATTGGTTTCAGGGTTATACAAACCCTTGGCAGAGCCGGTATAGCCAAGGCCACGCGCTGTACCAAGCTTGATCTGCATCAGGCCGATCTCACCGGCACGGCCGCGAACATTGGGCTGGTAATTGCTCTCATGGCGCACAACCGCATGAGCAAGAGCCAAAGGCACACCATAGCTTGAGGCATAACGGGCAATAATTGCCGAATAAGGCTTGCCCGAACCACTGGCACGGCTTTGTTTGACATCAGATCTGGTTACGCTTTTACCGCTATACTGTTTTTTCAGATCAATATAACTCCGCGCGGAACGGCGCTCAATCACGCGCACCTTATCTGCTTTTACCTGTTTTTTATAGGCTGTGCGCTTGCTTTCCTGCTGCTGCTTTTCAGTTTTATCATTCTGTTTTCCGGCCTTGATAAGAGCGAGCAAATTCGTTTTTTCAACAACCGGCGCACTCATGGCAGAAGTAAGACCGAACGAAACCATCGCCCCGCTAAGAGCGCATAAAAATCCAAATTTTCTAATCATAACCTAACCGTTGGAACTGTTGCATTCATGCGTTGCAGCCGCCCTCAGCCATGAGGAAACCTGCCTGCGACGCCCTTCCTTCTGGATAACAGTCCGCCTCCATCACCAGATCTGCTCAAGGAAATCGGGGTTGTATCTGACGCCCGAATGCAGCCGAAGATTGTCAAAACAAATCACAGTTTGCAAAAAACTGTAACAATAAAGGAATAATCTTCAGAATTGACGGCAAGGTTTTTATAAAAATCAGGATGTTACTTCTTCACGCAAATTTGTGGCAATCAGCCTGTGTAAAGTCTCGATTGTGGAAATATCAGCCACCCCGTCAATCTGATTTGGGCGAAAATGGCGCTGAAATGCGCTGATTACGATTTTCGTGCGTTCATCGAACATGCCGTTAATGTCGATATCATAACCATACATTGCCAGCATGGATTGCAATGCCTCAACAGGCTGGCCGTGATCGCCCATTGTAAAAAACCGGCCGCCGCGAATGGGAGCAGGCTCTGCCCAATGGCCGATACCGGCCTCAAACAAAATGCGCCACGGAAAATTTTCACCCGGATCAATTTTGCGCTCCGGAGCAATATCTGAATGCGCCAGAACATGGGCAGGCGCAATTTTATGGCGCTCGCACAATGAGCGGCAAAGATCAATCACCGCGGCAATCTGCGCATCCGGATAGGGAGGAAAATTTTCAAGATCGCCCGCATTGACAATTTCAATCCCGAGAGAGGCGGAATTAATATCACGCTCTCCCTTCCAGCAGCTTTTTCCCGCATGCCATGCACGTTCACTCTCTGCCACCATCTGCACCACACGCCCGTCCTCATGCACCAGATAATGAGCAGAAACCTCATGCTCGGGAGATTTGAGAATATCCAGCGCCTCTTCAGCAGTGCGCAGGCCGGTATAGTGCAAAATCACAAATTCCGGTTTTTTACCATCCTTGCGCGGACCAAAATTTGGCGAGGCATCAATTATCGCAGACGGATAATCCGGCCGGCTTAACAAGGGCCGCGCAACAGGCTGCCCGTCTTGCCCCGCATTTTTTGGCTGCGTATGATGATTATGCGTGTTCATGCTGACCCAGTTGTTTTTCCAGTACTGCCCATGCTGCATTAATCGCAGCCAGACGATGATTTGCTATTTTCTGAAATTCATGCGGCATACCCCGCGCAATAATCAGATCCGGATGGTTCTCGCGCACCAATTTGCGATAATGCTGCTTGGCCTGTTTATAATCCACACCACGCGCAAGCCCCAGCACTGCATAAGGATCGGCAGCCCCCATATGAACATGGCGGCCGGCAATCAGCACAAATGCATCTTCCTCAATATTAAAAATTTCCGCAACACGGCGTAAAAATTGCATCTCTTTATCATGTATATAACCATCTGCGCCGGCAATATAAAACAAGCCATCCAGCACATCAGCCAGCACCCCGCATGGTTGTTCATCATTATCCTGCTGCGCCATCCGGCATAATTTTTCAATCTGCCTGGCATAGCTTTCATAGCCGGCCACATCCTGCTTGGCGAGATTATAAAGACGGGCAACATGCTGCGCCTCTTTGGGAGGCACCTCAAAAATATCCTGAAACGCACGCACTTCCTGCTCGGAAACAACACCATCGGCCTTGGCCATCTTGGCGGAAAGAGCA
Source organism: Pseudochrobactrum albidum (assembly GCF_051851455.1). Taxonomy (NCBI): domain Bacteria; kingdom Pseudomonadati; phylum Pseudomonadota; class Alphaproteobacteria; order Hyphomicrobiales; family Brucellaceae; genus Pseudochrobactrum; species Pseudochrobactrum albidum. The sequence continues at coordinate 117,548 of NZ_JBPVTR010000020.1, read as the reverse complement.
ATCATCGCAATGGAAAAAGCCACGCGCCGCCGCGTTTCGGCATCGCCTTCAAAATATGTACGAACGGCCTCAATCACTGCGGAAAATGCGCTATAAGCTGTCTGCGTAACAAAATCGGCAATACTGGACCAAATCGACATAAGCTTTTGTAATTCAAAACAACTCTGATGAAAACCATCCGCCGCCTGTTAAAGGTGGAAAATCCGGCAAATATTAAAAAGGCAAATATTAAAAAGGCGCCCTGCCGCCACGCCTCGCCACAGCAGCAACAGGAAAAATGCCATCATCTGATCAGGCTTTTTATAGTGCAGCTTATCTTATGTGCCCTGCATCTCGCTCATCATTTGCCGCTCCAACCGGCGGCGCACAACCGCCTCAGCGGCTGTTTGCGCCTGCAAGGCCTGCTGCTCGCTCTGCCCCACACGTAATGCGGTCTTTTTAGCATCCTCGCCCGCACGCTTGGCAGCAAGCTCAATATCCTCTTGTGTCAGCGGCTTTTTCAATTCCGGCAAGGCCAGAGCCGCAGTCACATTTCCGCCCTGTCCGGCACGGGCATCAATTTCTTCCAGTTCCTGATCTGCCTTCAATTGCAGCTCTCTTTCGGATTGCGCAATCATGGCCGCCACACTATCGGAACCGGCTTGTTGCTTGCCGCTGAAACTCTGAAATCCGCCAGATAATACCAGCCCGACAAGCACAGCAACCGCAATAAAAAACACTGACAGTCGATACATAAGACCTCCACACGCAAACACACAACGGATAGCCGTATAAAATGTCTTACCGTTTTTATCCGGATAGAATCCATCCGCAATAAATGTCAGTATCCGTTACAAAAACGTACAAGTTATGAAACAAATGATCAAAAAACATTTCATATTGTTATTAAACAGCAAGTATATCCGTTTTTTTCCAAATACGCATGAATGGCGCACAGCCAAACTGATTTCCATGTTTTAAGATAAATTTTTAACCTTTTACGGTAATAAAAGATTCATATTTTCCCGTTGCGATTTGTGAGACAACAATTGATGAAGCCAGTAGCACTTGCTGTTCTCGGCCTTTTGCTGAGCGCCTGCACATCTGTGGATTATGATTTTTCAGATGTAAAGGCGCCGGGCAGCACCAGCATTGCCCTGCCATCAGGCAACGCCAGGGCGCCACGCTTTTTTGACCGTAAACCGCATGATTATACCGGCAAAACGCCATGGCATTATCCAATTCACGGGACAGATGTTTCCAAATATCAGGAAAAGGTTGACTGGCATAAGGTGCGCGGCAGCGGCATTTCCTTTGTCTTTATCAAGGCAACAGAGGGCGGCGACCGCGTGGATGACCGCTTTGCGGATCATTGGGCGGCTGCACGGGCTGCCGGTATTCCGCGCAGCGCCTATCATTTCTATTATTTTTGCCGCTCGGCCGCCGATCAGGCGCGCTGGTATATCCGCAATGTGCCCAAAGATCCCGGTGCTTTGCCGCCCGTTCTGGATATGGAATGGAACCCGCTTTCCCCAACTTGTAAATTACGGCCTGATCCCTCTGTTGTGCGCCGCGAAATGCGCACTTTCCTGACAATGATTGAGCGTCATTACGGCAAAAAGCCGGTCATTTATACAACTGTTGATTTCTTTGACGATAATAATCTGCGCAGTTTTAGCGATTATCCTTTCTGGCTGCGCTCAACCGCCGGCCATCCTGATGAGAAATACGGCCCGCATCCGTGGATTTTCTGGCAATATACCGGCACCGGAACAATTCCCGGTATCACGGGCGATGCCGATATTAATGTTTTTGCAGGCAATCATGCCCAATGGAAAAAGTGGCTGGAAAGCAACAAGGTTAAATAAAAGCGCACAGCAAGACGGATTCCGGTTTTTCCATCTTCTTTTTCACAAAATGTTTCTACATGTTCCGGCCATTGTTTTGGCATGAATTGATTTGGCATGGCCGGTAATCTGCCGCGCCATGCTTTATTCATATTGATGCCTGTTCCATCAATATGCTCGCATCCAGATGCTCATGACAAGCATAGCTGATTTATTTTTGGCCACTCAGCTGCAATCAGGCTGCTGGCCTCTTCAAAGAGAACCTGAAAAATGCCACGCCGCGCGCTTTATCGCAAAAAACCCTTCTACTTCAGTCAGCTGCCTGCTTTAGGCTTGGCAGGCCTGCTTTCCGCTGTCAGTTTTTCTCTTCACGCACAGGAGCAGCCGCAAACGCAGGCCTCCCTGCAGGAAGCGCCTGTTACAGCAGAAAAACCTGCCTGCGGCGGTGATCTTGCTTTTTGGCTAGAGGGTGTTACAGAAGAAGCAAAGAGTGCAGGAATTTCAGAAAAAACAATTGCAGCCCTGAAAAAAGCGCAGATTGATGAGCGCACCCTGAAACGCGACCGCACTCAGACCGTATTCAATCTGACTTTCGTTGAATTTTCCAAGCGCCTCATCTCTGAACAGCGCCTGAAAAAAGGGCGTGAAAATCTTGTCAAATATGCCGGTATTTTTAAAAAGGCTGAAGAAACCTATGGTGTTCCAGGGCCGGTTATCGCCGCATTCTGGGGGCTTGAAACGGATTTTGGCGCTATTCAGGGTGATTTTGATACGTTAAATTCACTGGTCACCCTGTCCCATGACTGCCGCCGTCCGGAACTGTTTCGCCCGCAACTGATGGCCATGCTCAAGCTGATGGATCAGGGCGTGGTAGATGCCGGAACCACCGGCGCATGGGCCGGCGAAATTGGCCAGATGCAGCTTTTACCCAAGGACTATCTGGAGCGCGGCATTGATGGTGACGGCGATGGCAAGGTCGATCTGAAAAACAGCGTGGCCGATGCCGTGATGACCGCCGCACGCATGCTTTCTGAACTTGGCTGGCAGCGCGGCGAACCATGGCTTGAATCGGTGCAACTGACACAGGATATGCCTTGGGAAAATGCCATCCGCACCTATCGCCTGCCTCATTCACAATGGAGCGGCTGGGGGGTGAAGTCAGCTGATGGCAAGGCTCTTGGCGCGGATAATGGCAATGCCTCTTTGCTCATTCCGATGGGGCGCAAGGGGCCGGCTTTCCTCTCCTATCGCAATTTTGATGTTTTTGTGGAGTGGAACAAGTCTATTGTCTATGCCACCACCGCCGCCTATTTTGCCAGCCTGCTTGCTGACGGGGCACCTTTTCTCCCCGGTAATCCTGAGCCGGGTCTTACGACGGAAGAACTGAAAGAGCTGCAAAATAAACTTGCCGGACGCGGCTATGAGATGGGGCGAATCGATGGCGTTTTCGGCACCATGACCAGAGATGCCGTGCGCACGGAGCAACAACGTTTGGGGCTGCCGGCAGATTCCTGGCCAACGCGTGAATTGCTGGAAAAACTATAAAAATAGTAGGATTTTGATGCCGCCTGTAAAAAAATTTTAGGGCGGCATCACGCTCCCCATACTTTATTCAATATATTGAATTTATTATAATTTTAAATTTCCAACCGCTCTATGCCACGCTTTTTCCGGCATCTGAAATAGATGCTCCCACGAATTTAGACTTTTCTTTGACCATTTATGTCGATAAAATGACACAAACAGGAAATGTGCAGACAGCGTTAAAAAACTGTCAATTTGCTCTCTGGTTTCTCTTTGGCAATGCCGCAAGGTATCAAGGGTTTTACAAGGCAAAACATCATATTTCCGGTTGGCGTTAAGTGAAATTGCGCACATAGATGATCAGCGAAATGAGATTTCCGCTTTGTATCAGGTGCCTGTTTCCGGACTTTATCTGCCGCAACAGCGGCATTTAAAACTGAACTTACAACCTGCTCAGGAGGCATCCATATGGGTTTAACGCGTTCAATCAATGCCCTGGTGTTTTGCGCAGCTTTTGTGTTTGTCGCAGCAATGATTGTCGGTGTATTTCCCTGATCCCGCATAGGCTGATTTAAAACCAGCTGTCATCTTTTTATTTTGTAAAAAAGTATATTCCGCCTGTTTCGGGCTTTTATTTTAATCGCAATGTCCTGTTTAAACCTATACCGGCAAATTGCGTATTGATCTGAAAACACATCTGAAGGGAAAGTGTTTTCAGAAAACAAATTGTAAGAGTTAGCGTATTTCTGCTGCCCGCCGGATCAATATAATCCGGCTCTGTCCTGCGGTTACTCTTTTTAAGGGCAGCCCTGTAAAGCGCAAAACGCAAAACAAAATTACAAAACAAACCAGATTAAAGAAAAGCCCGGCGGATAATCTGTACCGCCGGGCTTTTCTGTAATCAAAATAATGCGCAATTATTCTAGGCGGCAACCTGTGCCCGCACCCCCAGCAAATGGCAAATGGCAAAAGCCAGATCTGAACGGTTCATGGTGTAAAAATGAAAATCATTCACCCCGCGTTCAATCAGATCATTCACCTGTTCAGCCGCAATCGCCGCTGCAACCAGCATATGGGTCTGCGGATCCTTATCCAGCCCCTCAAAACGATCGGCAAGCCAGACAGGAATACGCGCACCTGCACGTTTTGAGAAATTGGCAACTTGCGTAAAATTATGAATAGGCAGCACACCCGGAATAATCGGAATATAAATCCCCGCGCGGCGCACACGCTCCACATACCGCTCATAAAGATCATTATCAAAAAAGAACTGGGTAATTGCGCGGGTCGCCCCATTATCAACCTTGCGTTTGAGCATCTCAATATCGGTCGCAAAGTCCGGACTTTCCGGATGTTTTTCCGGATAGGCTGATACGCTGATGTCAAAATTGGCGATAGACTTCAAACCGGCCACCAAATCAGCGCCATTTTGATAACCGCCAGGGGTTGGCGTATAGACCTCGCCTATACCGCCTGCCGGATCACCGCGCAGCGCCACAAAACGCGTTACCCCGAGAGAAGCGAAGGAGCGGACAATAGAATTGACCTCCTCTCTGGTTGCATCCACACAGGTCAGATGTGCTGCCGGTGTTATTGAGGTCTCCTTGATAATGCGGGCAATGGTTTTATTGGTACGCTCACGCGTTGAGCCGCCCGCCCCGTAGGTTACCGATACAAAGGCCGGATTAAGCGGCGCCAGCCGTGTTACTGTTTCCCAGAGCCGCGCTTCCATTTCTTCTGTTTTCGGCGGAAAAAACTCAAAGGATACACGGATCGGATGTGCGCTCTCTAAACGTCGTTGCTGGCCAAAACCGGACATCGGAAATCTCCGTCATGCAATCATTATGGCTTTGCTGTCACAATGATAAAATCTGAAACAAAACCGGCTTGGCCTCTATCAAAACAACCTGTAAACCGGATCATTAAAAATATTCATTAGTGCCGGTGCCGCCCTCAGGCAGCATCGGCGATAAGCATTCGCGGATCTTGCGCCAGCCATAATTTAATCACCAGCCCTTCGGCCTTGCCGCCTTTAGGCTCAAGCGCAAGCGATTGCTGCGGCTCCAGACCGGCAGCTTTCATCCAGCCGGTCATCTGCTCATCGCTGAAGCCAAGCCGCAAATGTGCGTGTTCCTCCCGCAAAAATTCAAGATCATGCGGGGCAAAATCCACCACCAGCAAGCGCCCTTGCGGGCGCAGGGCGCGCGCTGCCTCACGTATAGCCGCCTGCGGATCCTCAAGAAAATGCAACACCTGATGAATTGTCACCAGATCATAACCATCGCGATCAACCGGCAGCGCATAAATATCGCCCTGCCGCACCTGCGCATGGGCAATGCCCGCCTGATCAAGATTGGTGCGCGCTACGGTAAGCATATCGCGGTTGATATCAATACCGACACCGCGCACATAAAGACCGCTGAACATTTCCAGAAGCCGCCCCGTTCCGGTGCCGATATCAAGCATGGAGTGAAAATTCTGCTCGCCGATAACCCTGCGCAGCGCCTCTTCAACCATCGCCTCATCAATATGCAGGGAGCGTATCTGATCCCAGCTTTCTGCATTGGCGCTGAAATAGGCGGTTGCACGCTCATGGCGCTCGGCCTTAACCTGCGCCAGCCGCTCCTGATCACGCAGCAAAAACGGATCCTGATTATCCTGCCAGCCGATCAGCGCACGGGAAAGCCCCTGATGAACCGGCGCCTCAGACAAGCGAAAATAAGCCCATGATCCTTCCTGATAACGGCTTATCAGCCCTGCTTCACTCAAAAGTTTCAAATGGCGTGAGACACGTGGCTGGGACTGGTTGAGAATCGAAGTAAGATCAGAGACTGTAAGGTCACCACCGGCAAGAAGGGTAAGGATGCGCAAGCGGCTTGGTTCCGCTGCAGCCTTCAACACTTCCACCATTTCTTCCAGAGCCAGAGGCTTAGCAGTCATACCACACTCCAAAAACAAAACACATAAAGATATGTTTATGTCACTGATGTAGCAAATGCAACTGAAATCGACAAGGCAGGTCGTAATTTGGGTAAGAACATGCGCTGACTTTGCCTGATAGGTGCCTGTCTTCATAAAGGCGGCATAAACAGATTATAGGTCTGGTGCCTATAGTTTTTTTATAGAGACACAGCAGGAGCACACTATGGCCGCATCCGCCAGACGCCGCAAAGAGATTGAACTGGCTTTGCGCATTTTTGCCCCGCGCATCGCTTTTTATGATGCTGAGCCTGTGCGCGAAGCAGCAGCAGCACCTCATATGCGCGCCCTCACCGCTGAAAATGCCGTGCGCCTGGCATTGCTCGCCTATATCCGCCACACTTATACAGATTATGACAAGCTGCGGGATGAAGGGCTGGATAAAGACAGTGCCCTGTACTGGATTAATGAACAAGTGACTGAAAAACTGAACGAATGGGGTGCCGGCGCTTTATTGTCTGATTATGATCAGGGTTTTTAGGGCACCGGCATTGCCAAGGTTTCAGCCACGCACCGCCACAAAAAACAACCGCGGAAAATGCAGCAACACCTTACCGTCAACCGTCAGCGGATAATGCTCTGCCAGCCGCGCTGTATATTCCTCCAGATAATCTTTTTGCTCCTGCTCATTGAGCGGGTTTAAAAAAGGCCGCAACCCTGTGCTCTTTACCCATTCTGTTATGGCGGCATGGCCGCTTAAGGGGTGATTATAAATCGTGTGCCATATATCAATATGAGAAGAATAAGGCGCTAATGCATTATAATAAACATGAACCGCAGGCATTGGCGGGCGGGCAGCATTATGCAGGCGCTCAATCCAGCGGCTGTTTTCAGCCGTTTCCCGCATCATGCGGTGCGAGGGCTCATTCCAGTTGTCCGGCATCTGCACTGCAAGCGCCGCCCCCTTTTTCAGCCCCTGCAACAGGCGCTGCAAATGTTGAATATGATCCGGCACCCATTGAAATACCGCATTGGAAAACAGTAAATCCACTTCCTTATCCGGCATATATTGTGTTGCATCTTGCAACGAAAAAGCCACATCCGGCAGGCGTTTGCGCGCTTTTTCAATCATATCCGGCGAGGTATCAAAACCAGATAATTGTGCCTGCGGCCAACGCTTTTTCAGCGCCTCTGTCGAGTTTCCAGGCCCGCAGCCAATATCAACAATCACCGCAGGCTCTGCCAGCGGAATGCGGGCGATAAGATCAGTAACAGGCCTTGTGCGCTCATCTTCAAATTTAAGATATTGCCGAGCCGACCAGTCTTTCATCGTGATACTCCTCTGCCTTACCTATAAACAAGACAATCTATAGTACCAATGCATTTTGCCCAGTATTTTGCCAAGTATTTTACCAAGCATTTTGCCAACGCATCAACAAAAACGCCCTCCTTTCGGAGAGCGTTTCTATAACTTCAGTTCGCAGGCAATTTCTGTAGTCAAAAGGTGCAGGCAGTGGCGAAAATGGTAATTTTCGAGAACCGGAGCGCAGCGTACTTATTGTACGTGAACCGGAAGGCAAGAAAAGCGCCATTTGCAGCCCTGCATGAGGCTTTTGGAGCAGAAATTTTAGCGCGTCAATGGCTTGTAGGTCACCCTCTTAGGGTTAACGCTTTCAGGCCCCAGACGGCGAATCTTATCCGCTTCATAATCAGCAAAGTTACCTTCAAACCATTCCACATGGCTATCGCCCTCAAAGGCGAGGATATGGGTGGCCAGACGGTCGAGGAACATACGATCGTGGGAGATAATAACCGCACAACCGGCATATTTTTCCAGCGCATCTTCCAGCGCCGCCAGTGTTTCTGTGTCCAGATCGTTGGTCGGTTCGTCAAGCAGCAGCACATTGCCGCCCGATTGCAGCATTTTGGCCAGATGCACGCGGTTACGCTGACCACCGGAAAGGTTACCAACTTTCGCCTGCTGATCGCCGCCCTTGAAATTGAACGCACCGCAATAAGCGCGCGAATTCATCTCATATTTGCCGAGCTTGATAATATCATTGCCGCCGGAGATTTCCTCCCAGACAGTCTTGTTCGGGTCAAGATGATCGCGGCTTTGATCAACATAGCTAAGCTGCACCGTCTCACCGATGCGTATTGTGCCGTTATCCGGCTTTTCCTGACCGGTGATCATTTTAAACAGGGTCGATTTACCGGCACCGTTCGGACCGATCACACCCACAATACCCCCCGGAGGCAGTTTGAAAGAAAGATCATCAATCAGCAAACGATCACCAAAGGATTTGGACAGACCTTCAGCCTCAATCACCACCTGACCGAGGCGTTCACCAGCGGGAATAAGAATTTGCGCATCACCCGGACGCTGGTTTTCCGCCGCTGCAACCAGTTCATCATAAGCTTTGATACGTGCCTTGGATTTGGCCTGACGGGCTTTCGGGCTGGCGGAAATCCATTCGCGTTCGCGTTCCAGTGCTTTTTGGCGCGAGGCTTCTTCACGTCCTTCCTGCTGCATGCGCTTGGCCTTGGCTTCCAGATAGGCGGAATAATTACCCTCATAAGGAATGCCGCGGCCACGGTCGAGTTCGAGAATCCATCCGGTCACATTATCAAGGAAATAACGATCGTGGGTGATCAAGAGCACAGCGCCCTGATATTCACGTAAATGCCTTTCCAGCCAGGCTGTGGTTTCAGCGTCCAGGTGGTTGGTCGGCTCGTCAAGCAATAAAAGATCAGGCTTGGAAAGCAGCAATTTGCACAATGCCACACGGCGGCGCTCACCACCGGAAAGCACAGTCACATCGGCATCGCCGGGCGGGCAGCGCAAGGCTTCCATTGCCATTTCCACCTGGCTTTCCAGATCCCACAGATTCTGGCTGTCAATAATATCCTGAAGACGCGCGCCCTCATCGGCGGTTTCATCAGAATAATTCATCATCAATTCATTATAGCGATCAATAATCGCCTGCTTGTCGGCCACACCTTCCATCACGTTTTCAAAAACGGTTTTGGCCGGATCAAGCTCCGGCTCCTGTGCCAGATAACCACAGGTTGCCCCTTCTGCCAGCCATGCCTCGCCGGTAAATTCCTTATCAAGGCCGGCCATGATTTTCAGAATAGTCGATTTACCCGCGCCATTCGGCCCCAAAATACCGATCTTTGCATCGGGATAAAAAGACAGATGAATATTCTCAAGGATTTTCTTATTGCCGTAAGACTTGTTCAGCCCCGACATATGATAAATGAATTGGCGTGCCATTGTGTGGCTGTTCTCCGAAATTCTGGGCCTGAACGCAGGCCGGAAACCTTCTGATAAAAGACTGTGTTTGGCTGCGCTTGTAGGCTAAATATCACGTATCGGCAATGGCAGAGCCTGCATGTTCTGCATCATCCCTCTGTTTAAAATCATTATAATTGCCTATCATTACAAAAATAATCATGCTGATCGCCAAAGGAGCCGCAATGCCGTTTGCTACAGTTGAATCTATTGCAAGCTCTACAGGCGCAAAACTTGCCCTGCGTTATCAACCAGCCGCAGAAGGCAGCCCTGCACGGGGCGTTATTCAGATCAGCCACGGCCTTGCAGAACATGGTGCCCGCTATCAGACATTTGCACAATATCTTTCTGCCCGCGGTTTTCATGTTTATGCCCATGATCACCGCGGCCACGGCTTAACCCGCGCAGATGATGCCCCGCTTGGGCAATTTGCCGCAAAAAACGGTGATGAAAAAGTGCTGCAGGATATGGCTTTTATTGAAAAAACAATCCGCAAAAATCATCCCGATCTGCCGCTCATCCTGTTTGGTCATTCCATGGGCGGGCTGATTACGCTGGCCTCCTTATGCGGAAAGTTCTGCAAACCGGATGCTGCAGCCATATGTAATTCCAATTTCACCAACAGGCTGAACCAGACACTCGCTTTTGCCCTGCTTAAAGCGGAGCGTATGTTGCTTGGCTCTGATGTGCCAAGCACCCTGCTGCCCAGAATCACCTTTCATAACTGGGCAAAACAGGCTGGAGATAAGAGCCCGTTTGACTGGCTGTCGCATGATGCGGCAGAAGTTGCGCTTTATAATGATGACCCGCTCTGCGGGTATGATCCTTCTGTGAGCATGTGGACGGATGTTTTTCGCTTCATGCGGCGTTGCAATGATCCTGCGCCGCAACAGGCTGTTGCGCTGCATCTGCCGCTTTATTTGCAGGGGGGCGGCAAAGACCCCTCAACAAAGGGCGGCAAATCATTGCTTGCTTTGGAAAAAAGGCTGAAAGCTGCCGGTTTCAGCAATATTACCACGCAGATTTATCCTGAAATGCGCCATGAAAGCCTGCATGAAACCAATCGTGAGCGTTTCATGCAGGATTTTACCGCATGGGCTTTTAAAAACACTTGAAAAATATTCTGCAATCAATCGCGTGTTTTTTAATCGGGCATTCAGCCAAGCCACTTGTCATAATCTGATACCAGCAAATGCACCGGGGGCACATCGTCTTCCACATCAGAAAAACGGCCGATCGGCTCGCGGAAAATATTATCCGTCAAATCATCATTAACCGTTGAAACCTCACCGATCAGCACATCGCCGCCCTCACCCCAGAAAGCATGCCAATTGCCCGGCATCAATGTAACACTTTCCCCCGGCTCAAGTTTCAAAAGGCCGCCGGCAGGCAAATGCCTGATGCGCCCGTCACAAGCCACCACCACATCGCTTTTATCATCAATCGTGCCGTCAGCATTGGAATTGAACATTTCCAGCACCAGTTTTGCACCGCCGCGATTGATAATATCCTCCGCCTTCACCACATGGCGATGCATTGGGGAGAGCTGGTTTTGCCGCGAGATCATAATTTTTTCGGCATAAAGCATGCCTGAGCCTTTTTGCAGGTCTTCTGCCTGCCCGTTGCGCACAGTAAACAGAAACAGCCCCAGTTCAGTAAAACGCCCCTGCCCGTAATCAGTAATATCCCAGCCAAGGCGTGCATTGCGAATAGCCGCGCTGTCATCCTTGATACGTCTTTGCATCTCTTCCGGTGTCCAATAGGCAAAGGGGGGCAAAACAAAGCCGAAAGAGCGGATAAACCGGTCACTTTCGCGGATAATTTCATTAATTTCCGAGCGTTTCATAAATCTGTCTTCCTCCGCAATTGTGCAGTTTTCATTGCTGCGCAAAGAGAAGCACGGTGCGTGCCATCTTACCAGCCCCAAACGGCATAAAAACCACAACTATCCGCACAGACAACACACGGAGCTTGTGCGTGTCGTCTTTATGCGAAGCGCATGTCGTTTTCATATGCGCGTGCGACATATTTCAATGCTTGAATAGATGCAATCAGGATGTTTTTTACTGAAACATTCTGAGACTTAACTCTTGTCGTCAATCTTAATACCCATACGGGATCTGACTTGAGCATGTCGCATATGAGCCATGCTCCGCGACCACGGTCTTTAAGTCCGGCACCCCCGATGAACAACGCTATGCGAGGCATATTATGGACGTCCGCAATCAAATGCTGAGTGATTTGCTGGGGCGCGACCCGAATTTCAGTCTCGGACAGAAGTTCTATACTGATCCGGATTATTACAAGCTGGATCTGGAACATATCTGGTACCGTGAATGGATTTTTGTCGGCCATGATTGTGAGCTGCCCAAGGCAGGCAGCTATCTTACCGTGCAGATCGGCGACTATCCTGTTATTGTCGTACGTGACAGCCAGGGCGGCATCCGTGCATTTCACAATACCTGCCGCCATCGCGGCTCACGTATCTGCACAGCAGAAAAAGGCACCGCCGCGCGCCTTGTCTGCCCTTATCATCAATGGACCTATGATCTGGATGGCAAATTGCTGTTTGCCCGTCAGGTCGGGCCGGATTTCAACCCTGCCGATTTCGGCCTCAAAACCGTGCATTGCCAAAGCATTGCAGGCTATATCTATATTTGTGTGGCCGATGAGGCGCCTGATTTCAGCGCGTTTCGCGCAACGGTTGAGCCCTATCTGGCACCGCATCAAATCAAAGATGCCAAAATTGCCTTTGAGAGCACAATTATTGAAAAAGGCAACTGGAAGCTGGTTTGGGAAAATAACCGCGAATGCTACCACTGTGCCGCCAACCATCCGGAATTGTGCCGCACCTATCCGGAAGCGCCAAGCGCCACCGGCGTGCAGGGCATGATGGATGATGCTGAAACCAACCAGTTATGGAAACGCTGCGAGGATACCGGCCTGCCTGCCAAATTCACCATGTCGCAGAGCGGCCAGTATCGCATAGCCCGTATTCCGTTGCTGCGTGATGCCGACAGCTATACAATGTCTGGCAAGCCTGCCGTGGCCAAAAGCCTGAGCGAGACCATTACCGCTTCCAAAATCGGCGCCATGCTGCTGTTCAACTATCCATCCACCTGGAACCATGTGATGATCGACCATGCGATTTCGTTCCGCGTGCTGCCTCTCAGCGCAGAGGAAACCATGGTGACCACCAAATGGATGGTCAACAAAGATGCGGTTGAGGGCGTTGATTATAATCTGGATGAGCTCACCCATGTCTGGACCGAGACCAATGATCAGGATCGCCGCATTGTGGAGGAAAATGCCCGCGGCATCCGCTCACCGGCCTATCAGCCGGGGCCTTATTCCGTTGAACATGAAGGCGGGGTGATGCAGTTCCTTGAATGGTACAGCAATTTTATCACGCCGCGCCTCAAAGGTGATATCGCCAAAATCAGCCGTGCAGCTTAACATATCAGCCGCTCCGGTTTTTCCGGAGCGGCAGCATTTATAACATCAAGGTTCAGCATATGTGCCCACCCGAGCAAAGAGCAGCGCCCATGAAATATCTCGATGAAATGCTGCCCTGGAATGACAGGCTTCAAGTGCTGGAATGTGATGCGGCCATTGAAGAAGCGCCTGATGTCATGACCTTCTCATTCCGCACACCGGAGCAAAATAACTGGTTCCGCTATATGCCGGGGCAGTTCATCACCATTGAAATTCCGGTTGCGCCCGAACCGGTAATGCGCACGTATACGCTTTCCTCTACCCCGTCACGGCCATATTCCGTTTCCATTACCATCAAGGCGCAGCCGGGCAGCATAGGCACACGCTGGATGCTGGATCATATGCGCCCCGGCATGCAGCTCAAAGCCTTCGGGCCTGCGGGTGATTTTTCACTGATCACACATCCCGGCGATAAATATTTATTTATCTCGGCAGGTTCCGGCATCACTCCCATGATGTCGATGACGCGTTTTCTCTATGATACGCAACCTTATAGTGATGTTGTTTTTCTTAATTGCGCCCGCTCGCCGGATGAGATTATCTTCCGCAAGGAATTGGAACTGCTTGCCAGCCGTATGGATAATTTGCGCTTGCAACTGATTGTAGAGCGTTCCATTGCCCGCAATGTATGGAGTGGTGTTCACGGGCGAATCAGCCACAGTATTATTGATATTTCCGCGCCCGATTATAAAGATCGCACAGTTTTTTGCTGCGGGCCTGAGCCTTTTATGCGTGCGGTGCGTGAAATGCTTGAAGCCAATGGCTTCAATATGGACAATTATCATCAGGAGAGTTTTCAGCCTGCATCAGAAGCGCCGGCCATACCTGTGCCTGCCGCGCTGGAGACTGCGGCAAATGATACGGATACGGAAGCACCAAGCGTTATCTTCACGCTTTCAGGCATGGAGGTGCAATGCAGCCCTACAGATACGGTTCTTCTGGCCGCACGCAATGGCGGTTTAAAAATCCCCAGCGCCTGCGAATTTGGCGTCTGCGGCACCTGCAAGGTCAAATGCCTGAGCGGGGAAACCGTGATGAACCATAATGGCGGCATTCGTGATGACGAGATTGAGGAAGGCTATATTCTGGCTTGCTGTTCGCATCCTGTAGGCCGTGTGGAGATTGAGGCCTGATAACAAGGCCTTGACCTTTCATCCCGCTTTCGTCACATCCTTGCAGGAGAGCTATAACTGAGCAGGAGAGCGGGATGGCGCATCATAATCACGAGACCTCTGCCTTTATCGTTATTGATATTCAGAATGACTTTTGCCCTGGCGGCGCTTTGGCCGTTGCAGACGGAGATAAGATCATTGCCGGCATCAATCAGGAGATTGAACATTATGAGCATGTCATTCTCACACAGGATTGGCATCCGGCAGGCCATTCCAGCTTTGCCTCATCCCATATTGGCCGCAGCCCTTATGAGATGATTGATGTGCCTTACGGAGCGCAGACCCTGTGGCCTGATCATTGTGTGCAGGGCAGCCATGGCGCTGATTTTCATCAGCAATTGCAATGGACAAAGGCTGAACTGGTGATCCGCAAAGGCTTTCGCAAATCCATCGACAGCTATTCGGCTTTCTTTGAAAATGACCATAAAACACCAACCGGCCTTGGCGGCTATCTGCGCGAGCGCGGTATAACAGATATTACACTGGCAGGGCTTGCCACAGATTTCTGCGTGGCCTATTCCGCACTGGATGCCGTGGCGCAGGGTTTTAACGTGACTGTGCTGCCGGATCTGAGCCGCGCTATAGATATTAACGGCTCATTGCAGACCATGATGGATAAAATGCACAATGCCGGTGTTGTATTTCGCTGATTAATTTTTCTATAGAGCCTTGCAACATCTCTGTTAAAGGCTGAAATACTCTGTATCGCCGGCATTGATAAAGCAGCATCGCATAAAGATTGAAAAGAAAACCGCACCGTGATTGAAAAAAAAGATGTTGTTATTATCGGTGCCGGTGCCGCGGGCATGATGTGCGCCATCCGTGCAGGCCAACGCGGGCGTTCTGTGCTTGTGATTGATCACGCAAAATCCGCCGGAGATAAAATCCGCATTTCCGGCGGCGGGCGCTGCAATTTCACCAATATTTATGCATCTGCCAAAAATTATCTGTCTGCCAATCCGCATTTTTGCAAATCAGCTCTGGCACGCTTCACCCCTCAGGATTTTCTCGCACTGGTGGACAGCCACAATATAGGCTGGCATGAAAAAGCACTGGGGCAATTATTTTGCGATAACAGCGCCAAAGATATTATCACAATGCTGCACACTGAAATGCAACAGGCCGGTGTGCGCCTCGATCTTGCCACAACGATTGCTGCAATCAGCAAAAGCGGCTCTGGTTTTCTTGTTGAAACCAGCAATGGCAAAATTGAATCGCAATCTTTGATCATTGCTACTGGCGGCAAATCCATTCCTAAAATGGGTGCCACCGGCTTCGCCTATCAGCTTGCCGCACAATTTGGCCACACATTGATTGAAACACGCCCTGCATTGGTGCCGCTAACCCTTGAGCCCAACCTTCTGCAACAGCTTAGCCCGTTATCCGGCATTGCAGTCAATGCGCAATTGCGCCATGGCAAAACAGCCTTTCGTGAGGCATTGCTTTTCACCCATCGCGGTATGAGCGGGCCTGCAATTTTGCAGATTTCATCCTATTGGCGTGAAGGCGATGAATTAACGCTCACGATTGAGCCGGACGAGAATTTTGCAGAGCTGCTTAAACAGGCGCGGCAAACCAATGGCAAACAATCCGTACAAACAGTGCTGGCAGAAAAACTGCCGCGCCGTCTCGCCCAGTTTTTTGCTGAGAGAGCACAATTAAACAAACCGCTCGCTGACCTTTCTGACAAGATATTGAATAATCTGGCGGCCTCCATTCAGGAATGGCGCTTCAAACCCGCAGGCTCGGAAGGCTATCGCACAGCAGAAGCCACACTTGGCGGCATTAATACCAATGAGTTGAATTCCAGAACGATGGAATCAAAAATCGTGCCGGGGCTCTATTTTATCGGGGAATGTGTGGATGTAACCGGTTGGCTGGGCGGCTATAATTTCCAATGGGCATGGGCATCAGGTCACAGTGCAGGCCTGGCTGCGTAAATTGTTTCTGCAAGCACCGATCGGAATACTATAAAACAGAAAAGTGGTGGGCCCGGAGGGACTCGAACCCCCAACCAAGCGGTTATGAGCCGCCGGCTCTGACCAATTGAGCTACAGGCCCACGCAACTCCGATCTACCTGAATCGAAACATGATCGCAAGACCAACCAGCATCAGGCACTATAGATTATCACTTCATATTTAAGCCTGTAGATAAATAATCACAATTTACCGCATATCTCTCTGTAAAATAATGCATTTTTATAAAATGCACTGATTTCTCCGCCCACAGCCCTTTGGGGGATAAGAATCAAAACCCCGTAAGCTTCTGTTCCGGGGCTTTGTTTGCACAGATAAGGGCTCTTCCCCCATAGCAATAAAATATCGCTGTCTTGTTAAACAGGAAAAGTCTGCCTTAGCGCAAAATCGGGCAGCCGCGCGCCTTGCCAAATATCAGCGTTACAGGGCGCCCATATCTATATCCCGTAACGCGTATTGTGGAACGGTTGCTGCGCATATAGCTTCTGCGAAGCCCCATACGGGAGGCCTTGGCAAGTGCCTGATGCGGCGTGCAGCTATAGCGATACGGGCGATAATGCGGGCGGTTATAATGGCCGTAACGATGATTAACCTGCACGACAGGCGTACCATTTCCTGCCGAATAACCGCTGACAGAAAAAGACACAGCCGGTGAGGCTTGTGCTGATGCACCGGCAGAAAACACGCCTGCTAGCCCGATAAAGCCGGAAATAACCAAAGCCTTGAACGAAAAACCTGACATGAAAACCTCCTTGAATATTTTAAGCATAAAGCGATAATCAAAGAGTAGCCTCTCCCTTATGAACCGGACGGCAATATCTTGTTCATATAAAATTCATAAGTTTGCAGCCGCACTCAGGTAATAAGGCCGGTCATATGTTTAAGATATGCCTCTTCATCAGGCAGCTCATGATCATGTGCTGTAATTTTGCCGCGCATAGAAATCCCCGCTTCATGCACAGTCTCCGCAGAGCCGGAAACCAGCGGATGCCACCATTCCAGGTCCCTGCCCTCTGCAACCAGTCTGTAGGCACAGGTTTTGGGCAACCAGCGCACGGTTTCAACAATTTCAGGGGTTAAAAACACACAATCCGGCACGGTTTTTCTGCGGTTCATATAATCAGAACATTGACAGCTTGTGCCATCCAGCAAGGTGCAGGCCACACTGGTACCATAAATTTCATCTGTATCATCATCCTGCAATTTATGCAGGCAGCATTGCCCGCAACCATCGCAAAGGCTTTCCCATTCCTGTCGGTTCAGCTCACGCAGACTTTTTGTCTGCCAGAATGGTTTATTCATCACATCTCACCTCTGCGCATCATTCTAACAAATTTACTGCGGCCGGATAAATCAATTTCAAAATAAAAGGCCCGGAAACCGGGCCTTTACAGCATTTCAACTGCGCTTCAGCTCAGCGAAACAGGGCATCCCCCTGCTCATCAATAATTTGCCGCGCTTTGACAAGCGTAATATTCACCGCATCATCCATTGTTGCAAAACGATCTGCGCGGATAAATTTATGCTCTTTCAATTCGCCATCAATTTCCTTAACGATCACCCCGCAGGTCTGAAACTGCCCGCCCTCGCTATAAGGCGTGGCCAGAATAATAAAGCCTTTATGCTCACTGCGCACTGGCTCAGCCTGAGGCTTATTGCCGGAGGTTTCAGAGCCGCCAAAACCGAAAAGACGCTTTAAAAAAGACATTTTACCCCCTGACAAAATGCCGCCGCCGCACGGCAACGGCATTTTCGGTGTTAGCTATCAAGGAAGGAACGCAGCTTGCGCGAGCGGCTCGGATGTTTAAGCTTGCGCAATGCCTTTGCCTCGATCTGGCGGATACGCTCACGGGTTACCGAGAACTGCTGGCCAACCTCTTCCAGCGTGTGGTCTGTATTCATACCTATACCAAAACGCATGCGCAGCACACGCTCTTCACGCGGGGTGAGCGATGCCAGAACGCGGGTTGTTGTATCACGCAGATTTGCCTGAATAGCCGCATCAATCGGCAAGAGCGCATTCTTATCCTCAATAAAATCACCAAGATGTGAGTCTTCCTCATCACCCACCGGCGTTTCAAGAGAGATCGGCTCTTTAGCGATTTTCAGCACCTTGCGCACTTTTTCCAGCGGCATGGCCAGTTTTTCCGCCAGTTCTTCCGGTGTTGGCTCCCGGCCGATTTCATGCAGCATCTGGCGCGATGTGCGAACGATCTTGTTGATCGTTTCAATCATATGCACCGGAATACGAATAGTGCGCGCCTGATCCGCAATGGAACGGGTAATCGCCTGCCTGATCCACCATGTCGCATAAGTAGAGAACTTATACCCGCGGCGATATTCAAACTTATCCACCGCCTTCATCAGGCCGATATTGCCTTCCTGAATAAGATCAAGAAACTGCAAACCGCGATTGGTATATTTTTTGGCAATTGAAATCACAAGACGCAGATTGGCCTCAACCATTTCCTTTTTGGCAATGGTTGCCTCGCGCTCACCCTTCTGCACCTGATTGACAATACGGCGGAATTCACCAATAGAAATAGCGGTTTCCGTTGCCAGATTTTGAATTTCCGAACGCAGATTTTCAATGCCGCGTTTTTCTTTGGCGACAAATTCCTTCCAGCCGCGGGCAGACAAGGTGGCAATGCGCTCTGTCCAGTTCGGATCAAGCTCATTGCCCTGATATTCTTTGAGGAACTCTTCACGGCGCACGCCAAAAGATTCCGCCAGACGCAAAAGCTTGCCCTCATTCTGCACAAGCCGTTTATTAATATCGTAAAGCTGCTCAACCAGTGATTCAATACGGTTCTGGTTCAGCGACAGCGACTTCACAGCCTTGATCAGCTGATCTTTCAGCTCCTTATAGCGCCGCTCCTGAGAGGTGGATAATTCGCCGGCGGCCGCCAGACGGCCTTCCACCTGCTGATCCTGCAATTTACGCAGCTTTTTATATGTATCAGCAATCAGATCAAGCGTTTCCATGACCTGAGGACGAAGTTCCGCCTCCATCGCCGCAAGCGACAGATTGGCCTCATCATCCTCATCGTCCTCATATTCTTCCTGAATTTCCCCGCCGACATTGGTGATATCATCATCATCGCGTGAGCGGCGGCCTGCCGGCTCCTCGCTACGGGAAGAAGGCTCTTCCGCACGTTCAATAACCGGCGCCTGTTTGGCCTCAGGCCCCGCATAGGTGGTTTCAAGATCAATGATTTCACGCAGCAAAATCTGCTGGTCATTGAGAGCCTCGCGCCAGATAATCAGCGCCTGAAACGTCAGCGGGCTTTCGCAAAGCCCTGCAATCATTGTTTCCCGGCCAGCCTCAATGCGCTTGGCAATTGCAATTTCCCCTTCACGCGAAAGCAGCTCAACCGAGCCCATTTCACGCAGATACATACGCACCGGATCATCGGTACGGTCTGTCGGCTCTTTTTTCGTGCTGGTTGTTGCCAGTGCCGTGCCGCCGGCTTCTACCAGATCGCCGCCGCTTTCTTCGCCGTCATCATCGCGCTCTTCAGCGTCTGCGTCCTGCTCATCGTCTTCAACAACATTAATACCCATATCGGAGAGCATCGACATTGTGTCTTCGATCTGCTCGGATGTCACTTCCTCGGAAGGCAGCACAGCATTCAGCTCGTCCATCGTGACATAGCCACGCTTCTTTGCGAGCTTGATCATTTTCTTGACAGCGTCGTCCGAAAGGTCGAGAAGCGGCCCATCGGTCGCGCCTTCGCGCTCGACTTCAGCTTCTTCGTTTTCCTTTGCCTTCGTTGCCATATATTTATCTCCAGACGATCGGTTCGTTTTGTTCATCGGGCAGAATGAACAACAAAACAAACGATTCGCGTTATGCCCAGTGACTATCGATAGTATCGCCAATAACGCTTTCACGTTAAAAGCGGATTAACCGTGTTAACTGCCGCGCCGCCCAAAAGTGACGGGCAGTAAAATACCGGTTTGCAAATTCCGTCTTTACAGAGCGGTAAGTGCGCCGTACAAATTCTGTATCAGGAGAAATCCCTGTTATGCCAATGCCGGATATGCCCCTATAGCATAATGGCAATGCCTGCCGGCCTTTTCCTGATCCGTTTAAAGAATGCGACTCATATGATTCGTTCAAAAAAAGCGAATCATTTATGCGGATTCGCGACAGTGTGACGCCTGAAAATCACCAAAGATTGTGATTTCAGCCTGTTATCGCTGTAAATTACCCCTTTTCCGGCGATCAAATCAGCCCTGGATCAATTTCAGAAACCTCCGGCCGGCCGCCCTGAGGACAAGCCAAACCCTTCAATCAAAGCTTCGGTTGCATCGGCCTTGCGTATTTCATTCTGAATATCAAGAAAACGGGCAAAAACTTCGTCAGATGCATCCTCAGAGAGAGCTTCTTCCACAGCTCTCAGCTCCTTATGTAGTGTACGGGCGCGCAGTTGCAAGTGCATTGCCTGTTTGAGCGCCTCACGTGCATCATCTTCAGCTGCCAACAAGGTTGCAGGCCACAGCCGCGCACGGCGCACCGCTTGCTCCAGATCATCCAGCAATTGCGCAAAACCATTATCATTGAGCCATTTGCGCACGGTTTTTCCATCTTCCGCCAATTGGCTTGCTATCACATCCAGCACAGCGCCAAGCAATGCTGCAAGCCCCGTATGGCTCAGCTCCAAAGTGGCAACCCTGTCAAAATTCTCATCAATCAGCCGCGGATGATTAATCAGCGTCAAAACAATAGTTGCCTCACGCAAACTTGGCGCAGCTCCCCCGCCCTGCACAATTGCAGAGCGCGTCACACCGTCCGAAGCCTGAGATGACGGAGCCTGCCCAAAGCCGCTATTTCTGCCAAATGATGTGCGTGCACCGGCTTTTGTGCCAAAGCCCCCCCGTTTTTCTGCATTACGCCGCCCCCATTTCGGCCCGAAAAAACTCTGTGATTTTTCGCGCATATGCTGGCCGTAATAATGTTTGACGCTCTCATCCCTGATCCGCGCCACATGGCTGCGCAACCGTGCATCCAGCTCTGCCCGCCGCTCCGGTGTTTCAAAATTACCGCCCGCTGTCTCACGCAGCCACAGCATTTCCGCCAGCGGTTTGGCCTCCTGCAACACGGCCCTGAATGCAGCAGCCCCCTGTTCTTTCACCAAATCATCCGGATCCTTGCCCTCCGGCAGCAGCGCAAAAGCCAATGATTTGCCAGGTTGCAGATTAGGCAGCCCCGTATCAACCGCGCGATAAGCGGCACGAAGCCCTGCCTGATCACCGTCAAAACACAAAACCGGCTCGGGGCTGATGCGCCAGAGCAGCGCCATCTGCTCTTCTGTCAGGGCAGTGCCAAGCGGGGCAACCACCTCGTTAAAACCGGCCTGCGCCAATGCAATCACATCCATATAGCCTTCAACGGCAATAACAGGCTTTGCCTCCTCGCCATTCTGCGCCTGTGCAGCGCGGCGCGCGCGCGCCATATTGTATAATACACGGCCTTTATGAAACAACTCGGTTTCAGGCGAGTTGAGATATTTGGCCGGCGCATCAGGCGACATTGCCCGTCCGCCAAAGGCAATCACACGATCACGATTATCGGTAATAGGAA
Source organism: Pseudochrobactrum albidum (assembly GCF_051851455.1). Lineage (NCBI taxonomy): Bacteria > Pseudomonadati > Pseudomonadota > Alphaproteobacteria > Hyphomicrobiales > Brucellaceae > Pseudochrobactrum > Pseudochrobactrum albidum. The sequence goes on along the minus strand of NZ_JBPVTR010000020.1, from coordinate 95,752 downwards.
ACATGATACGATCACGGAAACGATCGTATGACACCGCAATACCCTCGCCATGCACCACCAGGCCGCAAGCCTCAATCTGCTCACGCGTTGCCCCTTTGGAGGCCAGATATTGTTTAAGAATATTGCGCCCTTCCGGCGCATAGCCGATGCGAAAAATAGCCTGCGTCTGTGCATTCAATCCGCGATCCCGTAAATAGGATCGCGCCTTTGCCCCGCCTGATGCCTGCAACTGCTCCTCAAAAAAGGCTGCCGCCATTTCCATCACATCATAAAGCGTACCTCGTTTTTCTTCGCGGCGTTGCTGCTCGGCATCCATAACCGGCATTGGCACACCCGCCATATCGGCAATGCGCGCCACAGCCTCGGGAAAACTTACCCCCTCAAGCTCTGTTAAAAACCGAAAATGATCACCGCTCACACCACAGCCAAAACAGTGATAGCGGCCTTTACGATCCTCACAATGAAAACTCGGTGTCTTTTCACCATGAAACGGACAGCACGCCCAGAAATCCCCCTTGGCCGCATTGGTTTTCTTGCGGTCAAAACTCACACGCGTGCCAATAACAGAAGAAATCGGCACACGGTCGCGGATCTCATCAAGAAAAGACGGAGGAAAACGCATATATTCTAAAATTCTTTCTCCACTGCACCGGCCGGCAAACTGCCCTGCCAATCAGCCGGATATTCCCGTAATTTAGCCAAGCATATAAATGCGCCTTGCACGCCGCACTTGCAAGTGCAGGGCAAGTGCAGGGCAAGTGCAAGGCAAAAATGAGAGAGAGATACAGCCCTGCAGCCGCATTCATAGCACAGATCCTGCAGAAATCCTCACATTCAGATGCGCTATCCCCGTTACACACAAGCGCCATACCGCAGACAGATCCCATGTAATGCATTATCATTGTAATGCATGTGTCATAATACAGGGCTATGCTGGTTATAACAGAATATCAAACATGCCATTTACCGCTGCATTTACAGCTTTTTTGCTTAGCCGGATAAGTGTCATAAATATGTCATAAAAACTTTAAATATCGCATTTTATCTTGATAATGCCCCTTTCAAATCCGCGACAATACGCCTAGATTGATGCGCCGGCGCATATTTTGGCTAACAAGTTTCAGCATAAAAAATAAGGCGATATGCGGCCGCAAACCAATATCAGTAACTTTCGGCTGGTCAAAACCCGGTCTCAGGCATTCTGGCATAATTTTGGCATTCCGGCATAATGGAAAACCAGTCACCGGCAGACCAGTCACCGGAGAATAGAAATAAGGAATACGTAGTTGAATGGTTCAGTCGTTCTTCTGCATCTTGCAGGAGCAGTTGCCCTGCTTTTATGGGCCACGCGTATGGTGCGGACAGGCGTTGAAAGCGCCTATGGCGACCGCTTACGCCGACGACTGCGCAAATATATGCAAAAGCCGCTTCTGGCGGTCAGTTTCGGTATTTTGCTGGCGGTTTCCCTGCAAAGTTCCACAGCCGTTACCCTGCTTGTCGGCTCCTTTGTGGGGGCAGGCTTTGTCAGCGGCGTTGCCGGATTAATGGCGGTGCGCGGCGGAGAGCTCGGCTCGGCGCTGGTTGTAAAAATCCTGAGCTATGATCTTACCCTGCTGGTACCGCTGGCACTGGTGGCCGGCACATTTATCTCCATGTCATCCGAGCGCCTGTTCTGGAAGCAGAATGGCAAGATTCTGGTTGGCATCGGGCTGCTTATCCTCTCACTCGAGCTGACTGGGGAGGCCACAACCCCGTTGCGCGACAGCCAGTTGCTGCCGGTCATCGTCAATTATCTGTCTAGCGATCCGGTCACCACCTATTTGCTTGCCGCCCTGATGACATGGCTGTTCCATTCATCCATTGCAGCCATCATTCTGCTCACATCCTTTGCCGCGCGCGGTCTTATCCATCCGGATCTTGCGCTGGTGATGGTGCTTGGCGTCAATCTCGGCTCCTCCATTATTGCGCCGCTGCTCACCCGCAATGCCCCGCCGGAAACCCGCGTGGTGCCGCTTGGCAATCTGCTGATGCGCGGCGCAGGCTCGCTTGTGATGCTGATCCTGTTCCTGACATTCAAACCGCCGGTTACATTTCTGGGCTCTGATCCTGTCAGCCAGGTTGTTAATGCGCATATTTTGTTCAACACCATTATTCTTGTGGCCGGCATTCCGCTGTCAGGCCTTATCCTGCGCGCCACACAGGCATTGGTTAATCTGCGCACCAAACCGGAAGCGCCGGCTGAAACCATCTTCACGCAGGAAATCAGCGCACTGGATATGAGCGTGATCAACTCTCCGCCGCTGGCGCTTGGCAATGCCACGCGCGAGGTGGTGCGCACCTGCGAAACGGTCGATGTGATGCTGCGCCGGATTATGGATTTATACGAAAAGCCTGATCAGGTTGGCATTAATGAACTTGCAAAGCTGGATGATCGTCTTGACAGCCGCCATGCAGCCATCAAACTTTATCTGGCACGGCTTGCAACGCAGGACCTTTCGGAAGATGAGGCATTGCGCACTCAGGAATTGCTTGGCGCTTGTGTCAAACTGGAGCAGGTTGGCGATATTATCGTGCGCAATATGCTGGCGCATGTGCAGAAGAAGATGGATCGCAAGCTGGAATTCACTGAAGAGGGCTGGGACGAACTGACCGAGTTTCACGCTATGGTCGTTTCCAATGCGCATCTGGCCTTTAACGTATTGGTGTCGCGTGACAGCTATACGGCACGCCAGCTTGTGCGCGAGAAAGACCATTTGCGTGATATGGAAAAACGCACCAGCGAAATGCATTTCCAGCGCCTGCGTGAAGGCGCGGTGCGCAGTGTGGAGACCAGCTCCATCCATCTCGATACCATACGCGATCTCAAACAGATCAACTCTTTGCTCGCATCAATGGCCTATCCGGTTCTGGAAGAAAAAGGCATGCTGGGCGGCACCCGTCTCAAGGCAGCGGCAGAAAGCTGAAGCCACAAAAAACCGCACTGAAATATCAGTGCGGTTTTATTTTCAAACACAATGCCAATAATCAAACACAGTAAAAATAATCAGGCGCCGAGCAGTTCTTTCAGGACGGCGCTGGCCTTGGCAAAATCCATCTGCCCTGTATAGCGTTCTTTCAAAACCGCCATGACCTTACCCATATCGCGCAAGCCTTCAGCGCCGATCTCGGCGATAGCGGCAGCACTATTGGCGCGTATCTCTTCATCACTCAGCTGCTGCGGCAGAAACTCGCGGATAATTGCAATTTCAGCGCGTTCATTTTCTGCCAGTTCAATGCGATTGCCCTCTTCATAGATTCGGGCAGATTCCTCACGCTGTTTGATCATTTTGGCAAGAATAGCCAGCACTTCCTCATCCGATACCGGATCTTTACCCGCACCGCGATTGGCAATATCACGATCCTTCAGCGCAGCCATAATCAGGCGCAACGTCGAAGAGCGCATTTTATCATGGGCTTTCATGGCCGTTGTCAGAGCTTGCGAAATTTCCTGACGCAGCATTTTTATCTCCTTGAACAGGATAGCAATCTTATTTTCGTTATCCGGTTTGTTAAATTTATAAAACCCGGTAAAAGCACAGCAGAAACGGATACCCTGTTCGGCATCCGCTGCCATGCAGCAATTTAAACATTTCTGACCCCACAAAAGCAGGTTTGCAAATGTGCGCAATCCGGAATGTTTTTTTAAAAAGCTGGCCGGAACAAACAAATCAAACGCCTTATAACGCAATTTATCACGCTGGCAAAATGTCATCACTATTTTTCCAATATCTGCCATAATAACTTTTTTAAAATAACAGCTATCCGCGCGGCCCGCATCATGACTTCAGGCCTTATCGGCGCTCTTTTCGTTTTTTACCAGAAAACATGATCACCGGTAATTGACCAATTCAGCGGATTTCTTTACATTACCAATCTTAGCAGAAGATTTTTTCGTTCTCGCGACGGGGCTTATTGTATCCGGCGCGTTTTCGCACGCCTGTCACTAAAAAGACAAGGTGTTTTCACTCTGCACGCCTTTAATAAGCCGTTCAGATTTCCCCGTTTGAACGGATTTTGCTTTATCAGCACATAGCGCAATTTTGATCAGGAGTGCCGCAATGACAGAAACCACACCCAAAACCGCACCCTGGACGACTTCCAAACCTACCGCCCTTCTGGTTCTGGCTGACGGCACGGTTATTGAGGGCAAAGGTGTTGGCGCAGTCGGCGCGATTGAGGCCGAAGTCTGCTTCAACACATCTCTCACCGGTTATCAGGAAGTTCTGACTGATCCGTCCTATGCGGGGCAGATCGTTACCTTCACTTTCCCGCATATCGGCAATACCGGCACCAATGAGGAAGATAATGAGCGCCTCAATCCGGCCAGCCGTTCCGGTGCCGTCGGCACTATCCTCAAGGCTGATATTACAGCCCCTTCCAACTACCGCGCAACACAGGATTTCGACAAGTGGCTGAAGCAGCATGGCATTATCGGCCTTAGCAATGTGGATACACGTGCCCTCACCGCCATGATCCGTGAAAAAGGCGCCGCCAATGCCGTGATCGCTCATGATCCAAGCGGCAATTTTGATATTCCTGCCCTCAAAAAACGTGCAGCCGCATGGCCTGGTCTGGTTGATCTTGATCTGGCAAAGAATGTGACATCCGGCCAGTCTTCTGTATGGACTGAAAAATCATGGGTCTGGAATGAAGGCTATGGCCGGCAGACGGAAGAACAATTCCATGTTGTGGCGGTGGATTATGGCATCAAGCGCAATATTCTGCGCCTGTTTGCAGATCTTGGCGGCAAGGTTACCATTGTGCCGGCAACGGCCACAGCCGAAGATATTCTGGCGCATAATCCGGATGGTGTCTTCCTTTCCAACGGCCCTGGTGATCCGGCTGCAACCGGTGAATATGCAGTGCCGACCATTCAAAAGCTCATTGAAACGGATATTCCGCTCTTTGGTATTTGCCTTGGCCATCAAATGCTGGCACTGGCAACAGGGGCCAAAACCGTAAAAATGCATCAGGGGCATCATGGCGGCAATCATCCGGTTAAGGATCACACAACCGGTAAGGTTGAGATTGTTTCCATGAATCACGGTTTTGCAGTGGATGCAGATACTTTGCCGGACGGCGTGGAGGAAACTCATATCTCGCTGTTTGACGGCACAAATTGCGGCCTGCGCATTGTCGGCAAACCGGTTTTCTCTGTGCAGCACCATCCGGAGGCTTCTCCGGGGCCGGAAGATTCATTTTATCTGTTCCGCCGCTTTATCAACTTCATCCGCGCCCGCAAAGGACAGGAGCCTTTACCGGAACGCGAAGCGGCCTGAATTAAAAAAGAGCGCGAAGCGGCCTGAATTATAAAGAAACGCAAAACGCCTCAGGCTTTCATAATATAACACAAAACAAACAGGCCGGTGTGCTTCACCGGCCTGTTTTTATGCGTCAATTTCTTAATTATCCCGTAAGGCATATTCGCGATGATGACGGGACGAAAATGGTGATTTTTTGAGAACCGAAGCGCAGCCATATTTAAGCTGCGCGAAGCGGAGATCAAAAAACTGCCATTTGCAGACCATCAATACGCAACTCTATCAAACAGGGTTATTGAAAGTGTCGCAAGCATCCACCCTGCCCGTATCAAAACCACGTTTGAACCATGCAGCACGCTGGGCGGATGTGCCGTGGTTGAAGCTTTCAGGCACAACATAGCCTTGCGCTCGTTTTTGCAATGTATCATCGCCAATCTGATGAGCAGCATTGAGCGCCTCTTCCAGATCTCCCTGCTCCAGCAGACCTTTCTGCTCGGTATATTTACCCCAGACACCGGCAAAGCAATCAGCCTGCAATTCTACCCGAACAGACATGGCATTGGCCTCGGCCTCGCTCATGCCCTGGCGCATTTTATTAAAGCGCGGCAAAATGCCGAGCAAGTTCTGCACATGATGGCCAACCTCATGCGCCAGCACATAGGCATGGGCAAAATCACCGGATGCGCCAAAACGTTTATCCAGTTCACGGTAAAAACTCAGATCAATATAAACCTTCTGATCACCGGGACAATAAAACGGACCCGTAGCAGATTGCGCAAAACCGCATGCAGAGGAAGTGGAGCCATCAAACAAAACCAGTATCGGCTTTTTATAGACTTGTCCTGCAGATTGGAAAATACCGCTCCATACATCTTCCGTTTCTTTCAAAACCACACGGCTGAACCTTGCCGCCTCATCATCTGTTCGCGATGCGGATGAGCCGCCGGATGAATAACTGCCAGGCATGGTCTGCACGGATCCGTCGCCAAAAAGCAGCGGCAACGGATTAATACCGGCCATCCACAAAACCAGAGCCATCACGCCTAAAATAACAATACCGGAAACACCGCCGCCGCGCACCATACGCAAGCCCGGCCCTCCCATACCGCCGCCAAAGCCTCCGCGGTTAAAGCCCCCGCCGCCCGCACCGCGGCGATCCTCAACATTGTCACTCTCTTCGCGACCTTGCCAGCGCATCTGCGCTCTCCTTATTCTATCCGGTTACTGTTTCTATAATAAAGCGAAACTGCATTTCCTGCTATACTGCAAACAAAATCTTACAATAACCTGTCACACAAAGATAAAACATACATCACCAAGCCTAGCCCAAAACACATCCCCCTGCCCGTCAATTTTAAATAAGAATTGTTATAAACGCAGTTTTTATGGAAAATATCGCATTTAAGGGGTTACTTTCCGTCCGGCGATTACCTATAAGACACGCTTAGCCCAGACGCATCATCACGCCTCTGAACCCGACGGTCTTACCGTTCGGGCTTTTGCCGCAGAGCCCAATAAGTGCTAAACACAGGATAGAACCATGCCAAAACGTAATGACATAAAATCGATTTTGATTATCGGAGCAGGTCCGATTGTTATTGGCCAGGCATGTGAATTTGACTATTCAGGCACACAGGCCTGTAAGGCGCTCAAGGAAGAAGGCTACCGGATTATTCTGGTCAATTCCAATCCGGCCACGATTATGACCGACCCTGATCTGGCCGATGCCACTTATATCGAGCCGATCACACCGGAAGTTGTGGCAAAAATCATCGCCAAGGAACGCCCAGACGCATTGCTGCCAACCATGGGCGGGCAGACTGCGCTCAACACCGCGCTTTCCCTCAAGCGCATGGGCGTACTTGATCGCTATAATGTGGAAATGATCGGTGCCGATGCCAAAGCCATTGATAAGGCTGAAGACCGCGCATTATTCCGCGAAGCCATGGCAAAAATCGGCCTTGAAACCCCGCGCTCCATGCTGGCCAATGCCACGGATGTGAAGGATCAGGATCGCAAGGCGCACAATATCAAGCGCGAGGAGCTCAAGGCCAGTCTCTCCGGTGATGAACTGGATAAGGCGCTCGACAAGCTGGAAACCGAATGGCAGCTTGGCGAAACAGACCGCAAGCAACGCTATATGACCCACGCAATGGGGCTTGCGGCACAGGCGCTTGATTATGTTGGCCTGCCGGCCATTATCCGCCCGAGCTTCACACTTGGCGGCACAGGCGGCGGCATTGCCTATAACCGCTCGGAATTCTTTGAAATTGTCGAAGGCGGGCTTGATGCATCGCCAACCACTGAAGTGTTGATTGAAGAATCGGTGCTCGGCTGGAAAGAGTATGAAATGGAAGTTGTGCGCGACAAGGCGGATAACTGCATTATCATCTGTTCGATTGAAAATATCGACCCGATGGGCGTGCATACCGGTGACAGTATCACCGTTGCTCCGGCACTGACGCTGACCGACAAAGAATATCAGATCATGCGTGATGCCTCGATTGCGGTTCTGCGTGAAATTGGCGTGGAAACCGGCGGCTCCAATGTGCAATTTGCCGTTAATCCGGCCAATGGCCGCCTGATTGTGATAGAAATGAACCCGCGCGTATCGCGGTCTTCCGCGCTTGCCTCCAAGGCAACCGGTTTTCCTATTGCCAAAGTCGCAGCCAAACTGGCCGTGGGCTACACGCTGGATGAGCTGGAAAATGACATTACCGGCGGCGCAACGCCTGCCTCCTTTGAGCCAAGCATTGACTATGTGGTTACCAAAATTCCGCGCTTTGCCTTTGAAAAATTCCCCGGCTCCAACAATGTCCTGACCACCGCGATGAAATCGGTTGGTGAAGTTATGGCCATTGGCCGCACTTTTCAGGAATCCCTGCAAAAAGCCTTGCGCGGCCTTGAAACCGGCCTGACCGGCCTTGATGAAATCGCCATTCCCAATCTGGAAGACGGCGATGAAAAAGGCGCAATCCGCGCGGCAATCGGCACCCCCACACCAGACCGGCTGCGCATGGTGGCACAGGCCATGCGCCTTGGTATGCCGCTTGAGCAAATCCATCAGGCTTGCAAAATCGACCCCTGGTTCCTTGAGCAAGTAGCCGCGATTGTGGCTATGGAAGAGCGCGTGCGCGAACATGGCTTGCCGCAGGATGCGGAAAATATGCGCATACTCAAAGCCATGGGCTTTTCTGATACGCGCCTGGCAAGCCTTACCGGTAAAAATGCCTCGGATATTGCCAAACACCGCGCAGCCTTGCAGGTGCATCCGGTTTTCAAGCGCATTGATACCTGTGCTGCGGAATTTTCTTCGCCAACGGCCTATATGTATTCTTCCTATGAAGAGCCTTTTGCCGGCAATAATGCCTGTGAGGCCAATGTTTCAGAGCGCAAAAAAGTTGTGATCCTCGGCGGCGGCCCAAACCGTATCGGCCAGGGTATTGAATTTGACTATTGCTGCTGTCATGCCGCTTTTGCCCTCAGCGATGCCGGCTATGAAGCCATCATGATCAATTGCAACCCTGAAACGGTTTCAACGGATTATGACACATCAGACCGCCTGTATTTTGAACCGCTGACCGATGAGGATGTGATTGAAATCCTGCGCAAGGAACAGGAAAAGGGCATATTGCATGGCGTGATTGTGCAATTTGGCGGCCAGACCCCGCTCAAACTCGCCAATGCGCTGGAAAAGGCCAATATTCCGATTCTCGGTACCTCACCGGATGCAATTGATCTTGCGGAAGATCGCGACCGTTTCCAGAAACTGCTGATCAAGCTTGGCCTCAATCAGCCGAAAAACGGCATTGCTTTCTCCGTTGAACAAGCCCGTCTCGTGGCCGGCGATCTTGGTTTTCCGCTGGTTGTGCGCCCGTCTTATGTGCTGGGCGGCCGCGCTATGCAGATCATCCATGATGAGCGCATGTTGCAAAAATATCTTCTGGAAACCGTGCCTGAACTGGTAACAGAAGATATTAAGGCCAAATATCCCAATGATAAAACCGGCCAGATCAACACGCTGCTTGGCAAAAACCCGCTGCTGTTTGATACTTACCTGACCGATGCGATTGAAGTGGATGTGGATTGCCTCTGCGATGGCAAGGATGCCTATGTTGCCGGTATTATGGAGCATATTGAAGAAGCGGGCATCCATTCCGGTGACAGTGCCTGTTCGCTGCCGGTTCACACCCTGAGCGAGGAAATTGTCGCTGAACTGGAACGCCAGACCATTGCCATGGCCAAGGCGCTCAATGTCGGCGGGTTAATGAATGTGCAATATGCCATCAAGGACGATGTGATCTATGTGCTGGAAGTGAACCCGCGCGCTTCACGCACCGTGCCATTTGTGGCCAAAACCAACGGCACGCCAATTGCCAAAGTGGCAGCCCGTATCATGGCCGGCGAAAGCCTTGAACAGGCGCTCAGCGCCTATGGCGGCAAGCCGGATGTAAAAGCACAACGTCATATTGCCGTTAAGGAAGCCGTGTTCCCGTTTGCCCGCTTCCCCGGAGTTGATACTCTGCTCGGGCCTGAAATGCGCTCTACGGGTGAGGTTATGGGGCTTGATTATGATTATGCCCTCGCTTTTGCCAAATCCCAGCTTGGCGCCGGCGTGGATCTGCCGCGTGAGGGCACGGTATTCGTCTCAGTGCGTGATGAGGATAAGCCGCGCATTGTTTCTCCGGTCAAGCGTCTGGCTGACCTGGGCTTTAAGGTATTGGCCACCGGCGGCACCCAGCGTTATCTGGCAGAACAGGGCATTGAAGCCACCAAGATCAATAAGGTTCTTGAAGGTCGCCCGCATATTGAAGATGCCATCCGCAACCGTCAGGTGCATATTGTCTTCAATACCACGGACAGTGTCAGCGCTGTTTCTGACAGCAAGTCGATCCGCCGCGCAGCTCTGATGCACAAGCTGCCATATTATACCACTATGGCCGGCGCTGAAGCTGTGTCTGAGGCAATTGCCGCGCTGAAAGCCGGATCGCTGGAAGTGCGCCCGTTGCAGGATTACTTCAAAAAAGCCTGATCTTATAGACAAGACAACCAAAAGGCGGCCAATTTAAACTGCCCCCCAATAGCCGGACATCAATCCGATCTTTGGGAGGCAGTTCATACGGGTCGCCTTTTTTGATCGCATAAATATCCTGTTTGATAAAGAATTCCGCTCTGCCTGCCTTGTGCTGGTCAAAAATGTCGCATATGCTGTGAATGTCGAATTTTAGGTCGAGTGATTTTGCGACCCGCACAGCCATGCTGTGCTTCTCATGATCTTCCGTCAATAACTTCGATCCACCGGATACGTCCTGCAAAGACGGATCTGAATTTACTATGAACTTGAAGGAATTTCCCATGGCTACGGGAACAGTTAAGTGGTTCAACACGACCAAGGGTTTCGGCTTTATCCAGCCTGATCAGGGCGGCACAGATGTGTTCGTTCATATTTCGGCTGTACAGCGCGCTGGCCTTGCCCAGCTCGATGAAGGCCAGAAAATCTCTTATGAAATCGTGCAGGACCGCCGCTCTGGCCGTTCATCTGCCGACAACCTCGTCGCACTTTAATCTGCGCAAAGGTTAGGAGTTGCGTTTTACCCGTCAGGGTTTGATGCGCACGCATGGCTGAAGATACAGGCTGTTCCGCTCACATTGACACATAATCTGGGACTGACAATCTGGGATCGAATAAAAGGCGGATTTTTTCCGCCTTTTCTTTTATGCAACACGGCAACATATTTTTTTTAAACACTGTTGCAAGGTAAAAGCCCTTCTTGCACTTTTGCTATATTTACGACATAAAGTCGTAGCCGCCTGCCAGAACAGCCTGGCTTTTTATCAGCACCGCCTCCCCGGCATGAGCAGCAATATCTGCAATATAACCGGTTGATAATGCGAGCAGATCCTGCCCGCAAAGTGTTGAAAACGCCGCCATATATGGCTGTTTTAATGACGGCAGTAACGCTTATGCACATGCAGTTGAGGAGATTGCATGCTGTTTTAGGTTTTTTCGTTATCTTCCGGTTTCATCCGGATCGCCAGTTCCATTCAGGAGTAATGATCATGGCATTCCTCGCCGACGCACTGTCCCGCGTAAAACCATCTGCCACAATCGCCGTCAGCCAGAAAGCACGTGAGCTGAAAGCAAAAGGCAAGGATGTTATCAGCCTTGGTGCGGGTGAGCCGGATTTTGATACCCCTGATAATATTAAACAGGCTGCGATTGATGCTATCAACCGTGGCGAGACCAAATACACCCCTGTATCCGGCATTCCGGAGCTGCGCAAAGCCATTGTCGCCAAGTTCAAGCGCGAAAACGGTCTTGATTACACTCCGGAACAAACCATTGTCGGCACCGGCGGCAAGCAAATTCTGTTCAATGCGCTGATGGCAACCCTCAACCCGGGCGATGAAGTCATCATCCCTGCCCCTTATTGGGTAAGCTATCCTGAAATCGTATCCCTTTGCGGCGCAACACCGGTTACTGTTGAAACCACAATGGATAACCAGTTCAAGCTGCAGGCGGCAGATCTTGAAGCAGCCATCACGCCAAAAACCAAATGGCTGATTCTCAATATGCCATCCAACCCGACAGGTGCAGCCTATACGGAAAGTGAAATCAAGGCACTGACCGATGTGTTGCTGCGTCATCCGCAGGTTTGGGTGCTGACCGATGATATGTATGAGCATCTGGTTTATGGCGGTTTTAAATTCATGACACCGGCACAGGTTGAGCCAAAACTCTATGACCGCACGCTGACCATGAACGGTGTTTCCAAGGCCTATGCCATGACCGGCTGGCGCATTGGCTATGCCGCAGGCCCGCTGGAACTGATCAAGGCTATGGATATGATTCAGGGACAGCAGACATCCGGCGCCTCCTCCATTGCCCAGTGGGCAGCGGTTGAAGCACTAAACGGCCCGCAGGATTTTATTGAAAAGAACAAGGCGATCTTTCAGGCGCGCCGCGATCTGGTTGTGTCCATGCTCAATCAGGCCACCGGCATTTCCTGCCCAACTCCGGAAGGCGCATTCTATGTCTATCCGTCCTGTGCAGGCCTGATTGGCAAAACCACACCTTCAGGCAAGGTTATTGAGACCGATGAGGATTTTGTCTCTGAACTGCTGGAAACAGAAGGCGTGGCTGTGGTTCACGGTTCTGCCTTTGGCCTTGGGCCGAATTTCCGCATTTCCTACGCAACCTCTGAAGCCCTGCTGGAAGAGGCCTGCATCCGCATCCAGCGTTTCTGCGCTTCCCTGCGCTAAACACTCACAAGCATTTCATCCTATTCGTCAAAGACTGAAATGCTCTGAAAAAACTGATAATACGCCCGAACACTATAATGTCCGGGCGTATTTATTTAAACAGCCGGATGATAAGGGCGTAATTTCATCGCAATATAATAAGTGCCACCCCCGATCAGAACGCCAAAAAACCAGCCATAAATCGACCACCAATCCGGCAGAAGATCAGTCAGCATCGGCAAAATACTTGAGAATAAGGCACCGGTTGCCGTTGCAATCAGGGCATTCACATTCCAGCCATTGCTGAAACGATATGCACCTTCCTCCTGATAAAGTGCGGCAACATTCACCTCACCTTTGGCAATAAGATAGTAATCAACCAGAATAATGCCGAAAAGCGGGCCCATCGTTGCCCCGATAGCATTGACAAAATTTGCGGCATTGCCCTCCCAAGGTGCAAAGGGATAAAGCACAAGCGCAATGAATGCCGCAATATAACCGCCTTTTTTAAAGTCAATATAGCGCGGCAAAACATTGGCAAAATCAAAGGCCGGTGAAACAAAATTAGCCACAACATTGATGCCCAATGTTGCCACGGCAAAGGTCAGCGCCGCCAGAAGCGCCAAAAACCAGCTGTCAAATTTAGCGGATATCTGCTCGGGATGCAGCAATACCTCACCATATACATCAAAAGCCGCAATTGTGGTGATGCCAGCCACCAGAGAAAACAGCATAAGATTGACCGGCAGCCCCCAAAGATTGCCTTTCAGTAAGGTTTTTTTATCGGGTGTATAACGGGAAAAATCGCAAAAATTCAGATAAAGTGCGGCAAAATAAGTCACCCATGTTGCAGCCACCGCCATCAGCGCCCAGAATGTACCAGGCTCCCCGGGAACCCCCGCATCTTTGGTGGCATTAAGCAGCACATCCTGCGGAATCCCGTGATCAAAAGAAAAACCACCTGCCTTGATCACCAGTCCCACGGCCAGCACCAGCATGGCAATCCAGACAGCAGGCCCCGCCCAGTCCTGAAACCGCCTTACGGTCTCCATACCGTTTTGGATAATCAGCAATTGCAGCGCCCAGACCACAAGAAAACAAAAGGCTGAAAGTGTGCTGTGCCCCATAAATGTTGAGGTCTGATGAAATTCCAGCAGGCTGTCATTGCGAATCAACAATGCCACAACAGCACTGGAAGCCGCAGCCGTTTGCGCGCCATACCAGAAACAGGCAACAACTGCGCGCACCAGCGCCGGCAGATTTGCACCCCAGATACCAAAAGAAGCACGCGCGAGAACCGGATAAGGCACACCGGTTTTTACCCCAGCATAGCCAACCAAATTCATCAGGAAAAAGATAATCAGCGAACCTGCGCCGATGGCAATAACAAAATTGATAAAGCCGCCGCAAAGCAAAAACAGACTGGCGGCAAGATAATAGCCCCACAGGCTGTGAACATCTGATGTCCACACATTAAAAATACTGAATGCGCCCCAATTACGCTGGCTTGCAGGGGCAAGATCTTCATTATACAAATTCGGCGAAGCATCACTGATGCGCATTTCGCAGTCTCCCATCTGACGGGGACGACTTAACCGGCTATATTGTCGGGCATTCTCCGGTACTCAAACACAACATCCGCACTTGAATGCAGTACAAACTGCCGGCCATCTCCCCTTATTATAGTTTTATGCATATTATTATTATTTGTTTATTTTCCGCGCACTTTGCAGAAACCTCATCACCCGCCCCGCTGAAGCTGCCGGCTATACCGGTTATAGTTTTGCCTGAGATTTTCACAGGCAAAACAGCTGCTTTCCGGATGATTCCGCCCCCCCTTCCCGCATCGTGCAAACCGCATAAGAGCGGGAATAATTACCAAAGTCCAGAAAATTTTCTGCCGGCCAAAATCCCGGATAATCCTTCATTATCCGATACTTAAACAGCCATTTACAATAAAGTGGTGACGGGGAGATAAAATGCGCCCAGAAATCCAGGCAAAAAAAAGCCGGGTAAAAAAACCCGGCTGGAATTTTGAAGGCGTCAAAATGGACAAGCCTTCAGAGGGGAACACTCAGTGATGCGCAATGGGAGGAGGAGACGCATCAGTGAGATGGCCTGTATATGCCCTTTTACCCTGCAAGGGACAATGCTCTTTATTGCAAGGCAGCCATGCATTTTCAGATAGCTCAGCATCTTGAAATCAAAGAGCACGGTACAAATTGCAAAAAAACAAAATAAAAGCCGGTTAAAACCGGCTTTTTTACCAATAAGCGGATCAGAACGACCAGTTTCTGGCTTTGGAAAAAATAAAATCACGGAAGACATGTAGCTTTGCAGCATTTTTCAAAGCTTCCGGATAACAGAAGAAGGTATCAAAAGAAGGAATTTCCCCCAGAGCCGGCAACAAACGCACCAGACCGGTTGTTTTATCCGCCATATAATCCGGCAGCACACCAATGCCCACACCACCAAGCACAGCGCGGCGGATAGAGAGAAGATTATTGACCTGCAGCGTTGGAATCCGTTCACTGCCATCACTGCGCCCTGCTGTTTCCAGCCAGTTGAGCCCCATAAGATAAGAGGGTGCAGATTCGCCAAATGTTACAATGCGGTGATTATCCAGTTCTTCAATCGCATTGAGCTTGCCATATTTGGCAATATAGCCCTCCGAGGCATAGACATGCATATGCACGGTAAACAACCGCCGCTGGATAAGATCAGGCTGCTGCGGCTGGCGCAGGCGCAAGGCGCAATCCGCATGGCGCATTGTCAGATCCAGCTCCTCATCATCAAGAATCAGCTGCACCTGCACATCCGGATAAAGGTCTGCAAATTCCTCCATCCGCTCAATCAACCAGCCGGAGCCAAGCCCCACTGTTGTTGTAACCCGCAGCCGGCCTGAAGGCTTTTCACGGTTTTCATTCAGCTTGGAACGCACATTTTCCAGCTTCATCAGCACATCATGCGCCGTGCGATAAAGAATTTCGCCCTGTTCTGTCAGAATAAGGCCACGTGCATGGCGATAGAACAGCGCCACGCCGACATCCTGTTCAAGCGCACTGACCTGCCGCGAAATTGCAGATTGTGATAAATGCAATGTCTGCGCCGCATGCGTGAACGAACCCGCTTCAGCAGCGGCATGAAAAATGCGTAGCTTATCCCAGTCGAGTGGTGCCACCACACTATCCCCTTTTCATACAATGCCTGTATTCAGCACAAACATTGCTTAATCCTCCGGCACGCATGGCTTATCGCCATGCGCTTCCCATTTATCAACATCAGAGCCGTTTATCCTTGTATAAAACCACACGGCCCAAGCTGCATGGTTCCAGTAATTTCCGGTTCCCTCATTATCTGAAACCGCTCTGACTGCCGGCAGTAAACCAGAAACAGGCATCAACCGCCACAGCACAAATAACTAAATTTCAGCACACCTTAATAAACATGCATCAAATTCAGAATAAGTACCGGTTCAGAATTATGCATCCTGCTGCGCTGCCAGAAAACGCTCTGCTTCCAGTGCCGCCATACATCCCATGCCGGCGGCTGTTACCGCCTGACGATAAACATCATCCGTCACGTCACCGGCTGCAAACACACCCGGAATACTTGTAGCTGTCGAATCCGGCGCACTCCACAAATAGCCATTGTCTTTCATCTTCAGCTGATCCTTGAACAAGGACACTGCCGGCGCATGCCCGATAGCGATAAACACACCATCGGTGCTCATTTCACTCACTTTGCCGGTCACGGTGTCTTTCAAGCGGATGCCGGTTACCACAGGCCCCATCGGCGGCCTGGCCGGATTGCCGGTAATTTCCTCAACCGTATGGTTCCAGATCACCTTCACATTATCGCGCTTGAGCAGACGCTCCTGCAGGATTTTTTCCGAGCGGAAACTGTCACGGCGGTGCACCACAGTCACGGATTTTGCAATATGTGACAAGTACAGCGCCTCTTCAACAGCAGAATTGCCGCCGCCGACAACAACAACATCCTTACCGCGATAGAAAAAACCATCGCAGGTAGCGCAGGCAGAAACGCCGCCGCCCATAAAATGCTGTTCACTTTCCAGCCCCAGCCATTTGGCCTGTGCGCCGGTGGCAATAATCAGCGCGTCGCAACTATATATTGCACCGCTATCGGTTTTTGCCATGAACGGACGTTGCGAAAGATCAACTTCCGACACCATATCATAAACAATCTCCGCGCCAACATTTTCAGCCTGTTTTGCCATTTGTTCCATCATCCAGGGCCCTTGCACAGCTTCCGCATAGCCCGGATAATTTTCAACATCTGTTGTAATCATCAGCTGGCCGCCCTGTTCCAAACCGGTGATGATCACAGGCTTCAGCATTGCACGCGCGGCATAGATTGCCGCAGTATAACCAGCAGGTCCTGAGCCGATAATAAGAACGGGAACATGGCGCTGCGTCATCAAAAACCTTCTTTCCGATCTGAATATAAAACAAGTCTGTGTCAGTCATACATAGGCTGCAACATAGTTGTCCGTCACCTGCAAATGCGACCAAATTATGTAATTACAGGCACTTAGAACATTCTCACCAAAATGTTTCACATTTTGGCCTGCAAAGGCCTGAGCCTGATCATCCTCAAGCCAGTGTGTTTTCAGCCCTGCTTCACTGACGTCTTGAAACTAGGTTCAGCACGCTGTGATTACAAGCTGCATCACAAGTCTTTGCGCCCTTAATCACAGGCAAGTGCATAGCCGCGCTGTAAAAGGCAGCCGCTGTTTCCGGGAAGCCACACACAGATTTTTGTTCAAACCGGCAGGCTAAAGAAATCATAAATTTTTTGCCATGAACTTATAGTTTTCCTATAAGGCAAATATGTTGTGCCGATTACGCAGAAATGGCAGATCAGCACGCAGATCCTGAATATTCACATATGCAATTTTGCAAATTGTCATTTGGTCAGCGAAAGGGCAGCAACATATTCCGCTTTGTCAGTAATATCTGCGCACGTCTGGGTATGATCATGGCGGTTGCCATGCTCTTTCCTGCAATTTTCGACCTGCGTGACGGCACGCCGGACTGGCTGGTTTTTATCCGCTCTTCGGTCTTTACCGCGGTGGCTTCCTCGCTGGTATTTGTGGCAACACGGCACAGCCATGTGCGTTTTTCACCACGGCTTGGTTTTCTTCTGACTGTTTCTCTCTGGGTTACCGCCGCTTTACTGGGCTCCATACCGTTTTATTTTTCGCATTTGCCGATCAGTTTTGCCAAAGCCTTATTTGAAGCCACATCCGGCATTACCGCCACCGGCTCCACCGCCCTGACGGGGCTTGATCAGATGCCGCGCGGCATTTTGATCTGGCGTTCATTACTGTGCTGGATCGGCGGGATCGGGTTTATTGGTCTGGCGCTTTTGCTGCTGCCTTCCCTGCGCATCGGCGGCGTGCAGCTTTTTCATATGGAATCCTCCGATAAATCAGAGAAAATCCTGCCGCGCGTCAATCAATTGGCAACAGGCATTATTATCGCCTATTGCGGATTAACAACTTTATGTATCATCTCGTTTTTTGCAGCCGGCATGGGCATGTTCGATGCCATCAATCACGGGCTCACCACCATTTCCACTGCCGGCTATTCAACCCATGATGCATCTTTCGGTTATTTCAACGGCAATAATGCCATTCTTCTCATTGCCATGGCCTTTATGATACTCGGCTCAATGCCGTTCATTCTCTATATCAAGGCAGTTATTCCGCAGCAAATGCCAAACCTGCTTGATCCGCAGGTCAAGCTTTTTCTCTCGCTGGTTTTGCTGTTTACCTTTGGTCTGGCAGTTATGCTGCGTGCCAATTCAGATATGCCTTTCGGCACTGCCCTGATAACAGCCGGTTTTCACTTCATTTCAGTCATAACCACTACCGGCTTTGCAACAGAAGATTACACTTTATGGGGCCCTGCCGCGATTGGCATATTTTTTCTTGCATCCTTTATCGGTGGTTGCGCCGGCTCCACCTCCGGCGGTATGAAAATCAACCGCATTATTATTCTCTGGCGCATCACACAGGCAAACCTCACCCGTCTTGTCATGCCGCATGCCATTGTTAAAGCCCGCTATGGCACTTCAGAAATCACAGGCGATATCGCGCAAAGCGCCCTGCTCTACCTGTTTCTTTATTTCTCATCGCTGGTTCTTGGCACAATGGCACTCGCCATATTCGGGCTTGATTTTGTCTCGGCCTTTACCGGCGCCCTCACGGCCTTGTCCAATGTGGGGCCGGGCCTTGGAGAAACAATCGGCCCTGCCGGTAATTTCTCCACCATCAATGACAATGCCTTATGGGTTTTGAGCTATTTGATGCTGGCCGGCCGCCTGGAGCTGATCACCGTTGTTATTCTTTTCACTCGTGCCTTTTGGGTACGCTGAACGGGTTATTCACAAAAAACTGATGTATCAAAAAGATGAGAAAATGCCTCAGAATGGCTGATAATTTCAATTAGCCATTCTCATTATTCCAATCATGCTATAAAGCAGGAGCATGCAAGCAATTCCTGACAATGCAGCGCAATAAGACAGAGCCTTGCATTCTTGTTATATAATTGCTTTATGCAGACAACTAAATTACCGCTGCCTGATGGCAGTTTACAGATTTTGACCGACACCCTGTTACGGAGCCCCCATGCCGATTAAGGTTGATCTTGATGATATTGACTGGAAAATTCTGCGGGAACTGCAAAGTGACGGGCGGATGACCAATGTTGATCTGGCTGAGCGCGTTGGCATTTCGGCACCGCCATGCCTGCGCCGCGTGCGCAAGCTTGAAGAAAGCGGCATTATTCAAGGTTATCAGGCAATAATCAAAGGTGAAGCTGTCGGGCAGGATCTGGTGGCATTTTGCTCTGTCGGCCTCAAGCATCAGTCTGACAGCGAATTGAAAGCCTTTGCGGAAAAAACCAAATCATGGCCATTGGTGCGCCGCGCATGGATGGTTTCAGGCGAATCTGATTTTCTGTTGCATTGCGTAGCGCCAAATCTCAACACATTCCAGACCTTTGTGATTGAGGAACTGACAGCAACACCAAATGTTGATTCGGTGCGCACAGCCCTGACCATCAAACCGGTTAAGGATGAAGTGCTGATTGCGATTTAAAGTATTTCCAGCAAAAGTGCGGAGCGGTTTTGCGTGCGGATAAGACGAAAATCAGTCATAAAGCCGGTTCAGCCGGCTTTATTTTTGTGTAAAAATCTGTTCGTAAAAAGCACCGATTGTGCCGGCCTCCCGCTCCAGCGGAAAAAACTCCCGCACACGGGCAAGGCCTTTTTCCGCGTGTTTTGCTGCAAGCGCCGGATCACGCAGATAATTTTCAATCGCCGGCGCCATAGCAGCACCTGACGGCACGACATAGCCGGTCTCGCCCTCAATCACGATTTCAGGATAAGCGCCGGCATCACTGGTCACCACCGCAGTTTGCGAGGCCATAGCTTCCAGCGGCGTCAGCCCGAAACCCTCGGTTCGTGACGGCGCCACATAAACCGTCAAACGGCGATACCAGCTGCTGATACTGTCCCCTGCAGGATCAGCACTGACAAACGGCACTTCACCAAGAAAAATAATACGCCCGGCAAGCCCGGCCTTGCGCACCTTTTCCTGCAATTTCTTTTCAAATTCCTGATGCTCCGCCGTTGCCCGCCCGGCCACCACCGCAGTCCAGTCCGGATAGCGCGGCAACAGCTCAATCATCGCATCGACAAAAAGATCAGTGCCCTTTTGATGGCGAACACGGCCAAAGCAGCCAATGGCATATTTGCCGGGCAAACCGGTTGCCGCAAAATGGTCTGCCGCATCGCGTGGCGGATGAAACTGTTCCAGATCAATGCCATGCATGGATACAATATTGGGCACTTCCAGATAGCTGGCCGTACGCGCACTGGTGGCCAGAACCCCGTCCATATGCCGGATCAGCCATTTGGTGAATTTTTTATGGTGCCGCTGCGAGGCTGAAGTGAAGATTACCTTCAGCTTCATCCGCAGCACATCACGCATCACAATTCCGGCCAGCATTTCCACATTGCGGCGGGCATGCCAGATGCGGAATGCCCTGCCCGATGCCGGCTTGCGCCACAGCCCGCAAAGATCACGCAGACGGATATGCGGCACATCATCGGGCAAGCCCCGTCCGACAGCTGCTATCCTGATTCCCCTTTTGCGTTGCACAGGCACCAACTGGACAATCGTCGAGGTGACGCCTGAAAGGCGTTTTTTAAAATTGGGAGCAAGAATATCGGTATCGGAAAGGGAAACACGCACTGGTCAAATATATTTCATACCAAGAATTTCATAGGAGCGGGCACCGCCCGGCGCATTGAATTCTACAGTATCGCCGGCACTTTTGCCAATCAAAGCACGGGCAATCGGCGAAGAAATCGAGATGCGGCCTTTTTTAACATCCGCTTCCTGATCACCAACAATCTGATAAATGCGCTCTTCTTCGCTGTCTTCATCGATCAGCGTAACAGTGGCACCGAATTTGATCGTTGAACCGCTCAATTTGGTAATATCAATCACTTCAGCGCGGGCGATATAATCTTCCAGCTCACTGATGCGGCCTTCATTCAGGCTCTGCGCTTCCTTGGCTGCATGATATTCAGCATTTTCAGAAAGATCGCCATGTGCGCGCGCTTCCGAAATCGCCTCAATAATGCGCGGACGCTCTTCCTGCTGACGCCAGCGCAGTTCCTCTTTAAGCTGATCAAAACCAGCCTGTGTCATAGGGAACTTTTCCATGCCCTGTCCTTTCTCATGCCTGTTAACGCGCAATTTAATCGCACAAAAACACTTCGCGGCCCTGTTACAAGCCACAAGATGCCAACCTCTGAAATCCGGACGATACGGTTCTCCATTGCAACCGCAGCCTGTCCGGAGACTCAAAAATAAAACGGTCACCGAAGCGATGCTTCGGAACCGTTCAAATGTGATTACATATTTGGGTTATCGTGCCAGTTTTGCAAACAAAAAGAAAGAGCAAAAAGCATCAGAAAAAAACTTGTGAAAAACACAGGCTCTGCCAGATAATGTGCAAGTTTTTTTAAAAAGGAAACACATAAATATTTTTCTTTTTTACTAAAAACATTAAAGCTTTTTTATATTTCAAATCAAAAATATAGCGCAGAAATGCCCGCTAAAAACTCTGTGCCAAAGTATTATAACCGCCTCTATTCGTAAAATTCCGTACAATAAATGCAAAACCCAAACCCGCTCTGCAATGCAGCCCGCACCATTATCGTCTGCTTGATTTCCCGCAATAATACAGCATAGTAGCACCGCTTATCACAGCGCCTCCGCCCGTATCACCACATCAATACAGGATGGTTGATTCCACTTCACAAGGCAGAAAATATTTTGCCTGCCACACAGATAATCACGCGGTTTTATCACCGCATTGCAGGTTTTTATGACTCAGACACGCGCCAATCTGTTACTGCTCTTTGCCGGGTTGATCTGGGGGCTGGGATTTGTTGCACAATCAACAGCAATGGATAATCTGGAGCCGCTTACCTTTATCGGTCTGCGCTTTGTGGTTGCAACAGCGGCCGTAGCACCCTTTGCCGTGATAGAATCAAGACGCGCTGCCGCAGCGCTGACATTTGCAGATTATCAGGCTTTCATTTTCCTTGGCTGCCTTCTTGGTTGCGGTATGTATCTTCAGCAAACCGGCCTGCTCACCACTTCAGTTACCAATGCCGGCTTTCTCACCGGTCTTTATGTTGTGCTGGTGCCGCTTCTTGGTGTTTTGTTGTTTTCTCAATGGCCGCATCCCGTGGTCTGGCTCAGCGCCATTCTCAGTCTTGCAGGTATCTGGATGCTTTCCGGCGGCTCACTGGAAAGTTTTAAAACCGGCGATTGGCTGATGATCGCCGGTGCGTTTTTCTGGGCATTACAGGGGCTCTTTATCGCCCGCTATGCCTTGCGCATCGGCAGGCCTGTAACTATGGCCTGCATTCAATTTGGCGTTGTGGCGGCAGCCGGTCTGGCGCTCGCCGCTGTTTTTGAAACTGTCAAATGGGCTGCCTTAAAGGCCGCCGCACCGGAAATCCTGTTTACGGGGCTGTTTTCTTCCGGCGTTGCCTTTACGCTTCAGGCCATTGGCACCCGCTATACCACGGCCCCGCAAGCGGCCATTTTCCTCTCCTCCGAGGCATTATTTGCCGCCCTGTTCGGTGCTGTTATTCTGCATGAACGCCTGCCGGCAATCGGGCTTGCCGGTTGCGCACTGATTTTCCTTTCCATGCTGATGGTGGAAATTATACCACGCCTGCGCTTTGATAAAACCGGCAAAGGACAAACAGCCCTTGTGGAAAATCCGGAATAAAATTCTTCAAAATACCAGTCTGATTATTGTCTAAAAGCCACGCTGTCCTTTTAAATAATGGTGATAATATGGCTTTTGACTTTATCAGATTGCCAGACTGCCGGATTACTGCTTTTAAAAGACAGCTTTATATTCAAGAGATAAACCGGCACCCCCATTAAACCGGTGCCACTCCGGCATTTTATTTTCAGGACTGATCAGGAATAATATTACAAATGGCGCGGCTTTTCTTATTGGCAGTTATTTCAGTCATCATCAGCGGATGCGCTGGCGGGCGCGCAGTGCTCTGGCACGGCCCCAATTCCAGCCCGGCTTCTGTTGCCGCTTCGGATGCCGCAATTATCAAACCGGCACAACCGGCAGCCGTTGTGCCGGTTTATGTTGCCACAAGCCGCCGGCGCGATAGCAGCTTTTCCTTGCCATATAATGAAAAACGCTCAGAAAAACTGAACTTCTCGCGCGTTGACATTGGCATTCCGCGCGACCATGTCAAAGGCGTGGTGGAAAAAACCGGCTTTAAACCCAACCCCGCCAAACATTTTGCGGCTGTGCGTTTTCAGCCTTATGATAATGGACAGATTTTTGTTCAGCAGCTTAACAAAGCATTGGAACAACGCGCCCCCAAAGATCAGGAATTGCTGATTTTTGTACATGGCTATAACAATAATTTTGCCGACAGCACATTCCGTGCCGCGCAATTTACCCATGATTACGGGCTCAACTCCGTAACCGTGCATTATGCATGGCCTTCTGCGGCATCTGTCGGCCTCTATGTCTATGATCGGGACAGCGCCAATTTTGCCCGTGACGGTCTGGCGGAACTTTTAAAACTTGCCGCCAAAACCAAAGCCAGACGCATTTTACTGGTTGGCCATTCCATGGGTAGTTTTGTTACAATGGAGGCGCTGCGCACGCTGGCTTTGAATGAAGAAGCAACAACCCTCAAGCGCATCAATAATGTTCTGCTGGCGGCGCCCGATATTGACCTTGATGTTTTTGAGAAACAGATCCGCGATATTGTACCAATGCCGCCAATGGCTGTCATGGTGTCACGCAATGACAGCGCGCTTACAATTTCCGGCCGTATTACCGGCGGCCATGCCCGTGTAGGCGATGGCTCCAGTATTCCTGTTCTGCAAAAATACGGAATTTCCGTTCTGGATGCGAGTAGCGTGGATGGCGGGGCGCATAGTGTCTTTGCTTCATCCCCCACTTTGATGGCGCTTGTGAGTGACGGAAGCCTGTCTTTCAGCACCCTTAAAGGGGAAGGCCAGACATCCGGCGAAGCCATACTGGCAGACGGTACTTCCGTTATCACCGGCGCAGCCTCCATGGTCATCTATTTGCCGGGGCGCATCCTCACTGCCGCAGCCACGGGTTTGCAGCAATAAAATCATAACAATATTTGCCAGCGGCTTGCCACAATTTCAGTTCAACCCGCTGGCAGCACCGCAGAGAATGTTACCGTTTAAAATGACATTTTCTGCGGTGCTCTGAATAGCTGTTATACGCAAATATATATATGCCGCCATTTATAGTTTTGCCGGCAACACCCTATCTCACAGCAGAATTTTATGTTATTCTTCAAATAAAAACGAAATATATAATAATTTATACCTATTCAGCCTGCATTCACATTTCTGGTTTTAAAGTGTCGTCAGAACATGGCCGGAACATGGCTTGTATCCCGGCAATAACAAGCCGGTATGCCACAGCAATAACAAGTTATAACTGCTTTTTATCAGCTGTCAGCGCAATCATATACAAGCCAACCCAAAATATAACAGGGAGTGTCAGCATGAAAACGATATTCAAATCTGCCATTATTGCGGTTGCCTTGTTTTCTGCAACTGCAGCACAGGCAGCCAATGCCATTGTAACAACCAATCTTAACATCCGCACCGGCCCCGGTACAAAATACCGGGTCATTGGCTCCATTCCCAATGGTGCGCGCGTTGATGTGCGCGGCTGCACCTCCGGCTACGGCTGGTGTCAGGTGGATTATGCAGGCCGTTATGGCTGGGCATCATCACGCTATCTGGCCGTACGGGAAGGATCATCCGGCAATTACAGCAACAATAATTTTGGCACCACAGCCGCGGCAATTGGCATTCCCCTGATTGCCGGCGTCATCATCGGTTCTGCAATCAGCAATAATAATGACCGTTGGGATCGCCCTTATTATCGCCCGCACCGGCCATATTACCGCCCGCATCGCCCTTATTACCGCCCGCATTATCGCCCGGGCTGGCATGGCCACCGCCCTTACAGACCCGGCTGGAACGGTAAGCGTCCGCATCGCTCCGGCTGGGTTGGTTATGTTCCGGCTCCGCGCCGTGGTGAGGGGCCGCACGGCCAATAATCCTGTCTGTTTCTCCGGCATTCAGCGCCGCAGCTCACCCTGCGGCGCTGATTTCATTCTGCCTTATAATCATAACAGCTTTGCAAGGCCGGAACTCTGAAACAAATCTGCGTATCCCCCCTGCAAAACATTCCGCTGTACTCTTTTCGTTCTATACTTATATAAATATATTCACTATAAATATGCCATAGCATCCCCTCCGCCTGCCTGTTCAGAGAGTTTTGCAATGCCGAAGAAAGACAGCCCCGCACATCATAAGAATGAGACCGTGCCTGAAAGCAGCGCCGGCGGCTTTTCAGAACAGCCACAGGCAGACTTTACCGGCATCCCGCTCTCTTCCTCTGTTTCTGACTGGTCAAAAATGATTAACGGGTTGGCCGATAAAGCAACCCATGAAGCCGAAAAGCCCAAAAAATCAACAACAAAAAAATCCACTTCCACAAAAAGAAAAACCGCCACACTCAAAGAGCGTGTAGCAACCGGTCTCAATCCGGTTTCCGGTATGGACATATCACTGGAACAAGCCACCGCTATGCCCGCAAGCGGCGCAACGGCAACCGTGGAGGCTCTTGCTGCTCTTATTGAATCAGGCAATCCTCTGTTTAAAAACGGCAAATTATGGACACCCCACCGCCCTGACCGCCCTGTCAAATCCGAGGGTGGTATTCCTATTAAAATGGAGACGGATTACAAACCATCCGGTGACCAGCCAACAGCAATCGCCGAGCTGGTAGAAGGAATTAACAATAATGAGAAAACACAGGTTCTGCTGGGCGTAACCGGCTCAGGTAAAACTTTTACCGTAGCCAATATTATTGAGCGCACGCAGCGCCCTGCCCTTATTCTCGCTCCCAACAAAACCCTTGCGGCACAGCTTTATGGCGAATTTAAAAGCTTTTTTCCCAATAATGCGGTTGAATATTTCGTCTCTTATTATGATTATTACCAGCCGGAAGCCTATGTGCCCCGCTCGGATACATTCATTGAAAAAGAATCCTCAATGAATGAAGAGATCGACCGGATGCGCCATTCCGCCACCCGTTCATTGCTTGAGCGTGATGATGTAATTATTGTTGCTTCCGTTTCCTGCATTTACGGTATCGGTTCGGTGGAAACCTATACGGCGATGACTTTTGAGATGAAGATTGGCGATCGCTTAGACCAGCGCCAGCTGCTCGCCGATCTGGTAGCGCAGCAATATAAGCGGCAGGATGTC
Organism: Pseudochrobactrum albidum; assembly: GCF_051851455.1. Classification (NCBI taxonomy): domain Bacteria; kingdom Pseudomonadati; phylum Pseudomonadota; class Alphaproteobacteria; order Hyphomicrobiales; family Brucellaceae; genus Pseudochrobactrum; species Pseudochrobactrum albidum. The sequence goes on along the minus strand of NZ_JBPVTR010000020.1, from coordinate 69,286 downwards.
AATTTTGTGCGCGGATCTTTCCGCGTGCGGGGTGATACGATTGAGCTTTTTCCCGCCCACCTTGAAGACCGCGCATGGCGCATATCACTCTTTGGCGATGAGATTGAAACCATTACCGAATTTGACCCGCTGACCGGCCAGAAAACCGGTGATCTCAAATCCGTTAAAATCTATGCCAATTCGCATTATGTAACACCGCGCCCGACACTTAATCAGGCCATCAAATCCATCAAGGAAGAGCTGAAACACCGCCTGGTCGAACTCAACAAGGCCGGCCGCTTATTGGAGGCGCAACGCCTTGAGCAGCGCACAACCTTTGATCTGGAGATGATGGAAGCAACCGGCTCCTGTGCCGGTATTGAAAATTACTCGCGCTATCTCACCGGCCGCCAGCCCGGTGAGCCGCCGCCAACCTTATTTGAATATATTCCCGATAATGCTCTGGTTTTTATTGATGAGAGCCATGTCACCATTCCGCAGATCGGCGGCATGTATCGTGGTGACTTCCGGCGCAAGGCAACCCTGGCTGAATATGGTTTCCGCCTGCCTTCCTGCATGGACAACCGCCCGCTGCGTTTTGAAGAGTGGGATGCCATGCGCCCGCAAACCATTGCCGTTTCCGCCACCCCCGGCAAATGGGAAATTGAACAGGCCGGCGGCGTATTTGCAGAACAGCTCATCCGCCCGACCGGTCTGATTGATCCGCCGGTGGAAGTGCGCCCCGCCCGCACACAGGTGGATGATGTGCTGGGGGAAATTCGGGCAACCGCAAAAAACGGCTACCGCTCGCTGGTTACGGTTCTTACCAAGCGCATGGCCGAAGATCTTACCGAATATCTGCACGAACAGGGTGTGCGGGTGCGCTATATGCACTCAGATATTGATACGCTGGAGCGCATTGAAATTATCCGCGACCTGCGCCTTGGGGCATTTGATGTGCTGATCGGCATCAACTTGCTGCGTGAGGGGCTGGATATTCCGGAATGTGCATTTGTCGCTATTCTTGATGCCGATAAAGAAGGCTTCCTGCGTTCTGAAACATCACTGGTGCAGACCATTGGCCGCGCAGCACGCAATGTTGACGGCCGTGTCATTCTCTATGCCGATACCATAACCGGCTCCATGAGCCGCGCTATGAGCGAAACCAGCCGCCGCCGCGAAAAACAAATGGCCTATAATGCTGAACATGGTATTACACCCGCCTCGGTACGTAAAAATATTTCGGATATTCTTGAATCCGTTTATGAGCGCGATCATGTCCGCGCCGATATCAGCGGCTTTACCGAACAGGGCGGCATGGTCGGCAATAATCTTGGCGCGCATCTGGAATATCTTGAAAAACAGATGCGGGATGCCGCGGCTGATCTCGACTTTGAAAATGCAGCGCGATTGCGCGATGAAATCAAACGTCTGCGTGAAAAGGAACTGGTAATTGCCGATGACCCGCTGGCGCGTGAAGCGGAATTGACACTGGAGCGAACAACACGCGGTCATAATCAGGCATCATCCCTGTTCAAAAAACCAGATCTCGACAATATGGGCCCGGGAACAGATATGGCCAGGCCTTTGAACGCGGAAGATGGCAATCGGGCGGCTCCTCTCAAAAGGCACCGCACCGGTGCAGGCTCTTATGAAGATCCGGCGGAGGTAAAACGCAAGGGCCGCCGCCGGTCCAAAACAGGCCGCCCCGGTAAATAGCGCCATGCACTATACCGCCCGTTTGTTTGCCGCCCTGTTATTTTGCTTTCAGGCAGCTGCACCGGCAGCAATGGCAGAAGACAGCTCAACAGAAAAAACAATATCCCGATCATACAGGGCAGACAGGCCGGATAATCAGAGCAAGCAAAAAACACAAGACAAGCCGGATATCAGCCATATTTGCCGGCTGATTGCCAGCTCGGCGGAAAAGCACGGTATTCCGCCCAATTTCTTTGCCCGTCTTATCTGGAAAGAAAGCCGCTTTGATCATCTGGCCGTCAGCCCTGTGGGCGCACAGGGTATTGCGCAATTTATGCCCTATACGGCAAGAGAACGCGGCCTGAATAATGCATTTAATATTGATGAGGCGCTGCCTGCTTCTGCGGCTTTTCTGAAAGACCTGCATGAAAGTTTCGGCAATTGGGGTTTGGCTGCCGCCGCCTATAATGCAGGCCCTGCACGCCTTGCCAACTGGTTGAAAAACGGTGGTTTTCTCCCCCTTGAAACGGAAAATTACGTGCTTTCCGTTACCGGAAAAAGCGTTGATCATTTCAGCACCGGTCAGGAGCTTGACGATACACCGCTTGATACAAAACTGGCCTTTGAACAAGCCTGCCAACGCCTGCCCGTTATTCAGTCCCGCGCGCGCTCCATGGCACAGCTCAGCCCTTATCCATGGGCGGTGCAGGTGGCCGGCAATTTCCGGCACAGTGCAGTCCGCGCCCAGTGGAACCGCCTGCGCAAACAAAATCCCCGATTGCTTGCCGGCCATGAAGTTACCATTTCACGTATTCGCACGCCTCTTGGCCGCAAGGGCATCTATGCGGCACGCATTGGCGCAAACAGCCGTCAGGCCGCTGATGCCCTTTGCAGCAAACTGCGCGCAAACGGTGGCTCCTGCATCATTCGTAAAAACCGCTGATCCACGCCTTCTCCCCCATGACAATTCTAATAAAAAGGCGGCACAAAGTGACAAAGCCTGCGACAACACACATTACGCGATAAGCCGCAGTATCATAAAAATGTTAAATATTAAGCCCGGTGCAGATCATTCCCGCCCTGCGAATGGGCGTTTCCGGCAGACGAAATGAAGTTACATATAATGTTAAAGCTTATTTTTTACAGCCTGTCTTTCTATATTCAAACTTTATAGAAACAAATGCAAACTTAATACGATACTACATTTACGATAATGGCTAAATTTCTCTTCATTTTAAAACTAAATAAAACTTAAATTATATTATTTCATTTTAATTCAAGTATCATCAAACTATAGACAATTGAAATTTTATTGCAAGGCGTCATAACAAAGAAAAAAAAGCGCTAATAGCAAAAATTTGCTTGCCAAATACCTTTCTATAGATCAGTCTCGCATTGTTCGGGCATTTGGCGAACAATGGAAGACTGGAAGAACGGCGCGCCGGAACCGCTATAAGTTCCGGGTCAGGATAACCTGACAATGATCGGCTCCTTTCCTGATTTCGATATCTGCCTGCATACCCCTACCGCTGGGCGTGTGGTGCGCATAGCGGTTCGAAAAATTCCGTTGCGGCTGAAAAGCCAATACGGCGCCAAGGAAAAGGAACGTATCCCATGGCACAAACCGGCGTAGTCAAATTCTTTAATGGTGAAAAAGGCTTTGGCTTTATTAAACCGGACAATGGCGGACCAGATATTTTTGTACATATCTCTGCTGTTCAGGCATCAGGCCTCACAAATCTCGCCGACAATCAAAAAGTTTCTTTTGAAACTGAACCTGATCGTCGCGGAAAAGGCCCTAAAGCCGTTGATATCAGCATCACTGAATAAAATTATACAGTGATAATACGCTTGGCGCATTTACGGCAAAATATGAAATGATTTTGCATGAGTGAATATAACAGCGCCATCATCAAAACGGTTTTTATGACTACAAAACCATAAAGAAACCCCGGTTTTCCGGGGTTTCTTTAATTATAAAGTCTTATATTTCAGCAAGCAAAAATGCATCGCCTTTTTGTTTCCGGCGAAAAGATCATCAAAAAACACCCTGCCTCATTTTTGCCTAAGCACATAATCACATCTTCACTGCCTGAAAAAGCAAAACAATTCATAGTCGCGCAATTGCTGCAAATCGTCATCAAAAGTGAAATGGCTTGTCCTCAAAAAGCTGAATATTGCCCTTATTGGCTATTCAGCAAGCATTCATATGCCCTGCATTATTTTATGAGCATTAAATAAGTATTCTGCTGTCAATTCCCGCTGCAGATCAACCATAACCGGTGACAACTGCTCTTTAAAAAGATGAAACCGCAAATTATTGAAACGCGGCATTCAACATGCACAAAACGAGCTGCCTGCAATAATAATCGCGAGCAAACAAACTTTTAAAGAGCAACGTCACATAACGTGTCCCGAAAATATGAAGCGGTTTCGGAAAAGATACGTGCCAATATAAAAACAGAGCATTTCCACGTTCAATCCGGACAGGAAATGGTTCAGGAGGCGTAAAATGAAGATTTTGACAAAAACCGCTCTGATTGCAGGTCTTTCACTTGCCACAATTGCGGGTAATTTCTCGGCTGCATCGGCAGATGACTGGGATTACGACCCCTATTGGCGCCATGGCGGCTGGGATAATGGCTGGCATCATTACGACCGTGATGATTATCGCCGTGAACGCCGCCGCGACCGTAATAATGCTATTGCCGCCGGTGTTCTGGGGCTTGCAGCTGGTGCCATTATTGCCGGTGCATTGAGCCAGCCGCAGCGCCAGCCTGTTTATCGCCAGCCGGTCTACAATGCGCCGCCAGCGCCGGTTTATTATCCGGCAGCGCCGGCACGCCGCACTTATGGTCGCAATTATGCCGGCTCCTTCCAGCCCTGGACGCGTGAATGGTATAATTGGTGTTCGCGCCGCTATCGCTCATTTAATGCGCAGTCAGGCACATATCGCGGTTATGACGGGCAGGATCATTTCTGCGTTGCCAACTAATCTGCATATAAATAAAGGCGGCACCCCAATCGGTGCCCCCCCTTTTTCCTTGCTGCCTAGCATGAAAATGCTTGGCAGCACACTCAATAAACTTAAATTTTACGCAGATACTGCTTTTAAACCAGAAACGGATTGCTGCGCCGCTCATCGCCAAAGCGCCCGCCTGCGCCATGCCCGCAAATAAAGGTAAATTCATCCCCTAGCGGCAGCAATTTTTCTTTAATCGAGCGGATCAATGCCTCATGATTGCCGCCTGGCAAATCCGTGCGCCCCACAGAACCATTAAACAAGACATCACCAACCAGTGCAAAATGCATGGCTTTATTAATAAAAACCACATGTCCCGGTGAATGCCCCGGACAATGCAGAACCTCAAAATTTTCTCCGGCCACCTGCAAAACATCCCCCTCTTTCAGCCAGCGATCCGGCTGAAAGTTACGATATCCCGCACCAAGCCCATATTGCGCGGCAGAAGATTCAACATGATCATAGAGAAAAGCATCTTCAACCTGTGAGCCAATCACAGGAATCTGCAAGGCATCACGCAGATCCGCCGCAGCCCCAATATGATCCACATGGCCATGGGTGATCCAGATAGCTTCAATCTGCAAACCATTCTTTGCAATGACATCCTTGATAGCCTCAACATCGCCGCCCGGATCCACCACAACACCGGCTTTTGTATTTTTATCAAACAAGAGGGTGCAATTCTGCCTGAACGGGGTTACCGGAATTATAATTGCCTGAAGCTCACTCATCTATCACCTGACTATTAACGCAAAAAATCTGCCTGTCCGTATATTTATCCGGCACTATCCCGCACAAATAAAAACGGGCAGCCTGCACTGCCCGTAATATAGCCCATCAAAACCATACGATAAGCATAAATCTGCCGTCCGGTCACAATCTTAGTCCGGCTGGCAAAACTACCCGTCACAACTTTAAATAATATTGCGATGATTTTCAGGCATCACAAATCACTGCCGCGCAAGGAATTTGCACGCCAATAATGCAAAAAACAAAAGATAAAAGCATTTCAAGCATTGATAAAATACCTGAAAGCTCAAGTGCCGGATTTCAAGCTATCCGGCACTTTTTCTCTAACCCTGTCAGCTTTTGTTAACGAGGTTGTTTTTAATCAAACCGATAATAGCTGTCAGAACCGCACCACCGGCACCACCGCCAATGAGCTGCCCCACAATACCGCTCAAATCGGCATTGCCGCCGGTCAGCATTGGCAGAATCTGGCTCAGGATTAAGCCGCCTATACCGCCGGCAACAGTATTGCCGGTTGTACCAAGGCTGAGATTCTTGACCGCACCGGCAAGGTTACCCCCGACTGCGCCGGCAACCAGCTGTACAAGAATTGGAACAAGAGCTTCCATAATTGTCACCCCATAAATTGTTTGGCATCAAAGTAATACACTCTGACACTGTGATGATGACCAGAAACAAGCCGCTGTCAATTCTTATAATTTACCCCTGTTAAATTCATCAAGATAATACTTTCAGCCACATAAAGTGTTTTATTTCCGGAATAAAAAACCACAAATACAAAATAACGCCCTGTTTTTTTCACGCAGCCGCCCCGCTTGTTAACACAGCACTTGGAAAAGCATTAATGCAGCCGCGAGTTGATTCTTAAAATACCGCCTTGCAGACAAGAAAGGATAAAGGCTGCAAAATATCTGCCAATGCTGTTTACGGCCATTTAACGCACAGATTGCGCGTTGTTTCATACATTCAACGCTTTAAGCCTTAAAACCTGTTTGATTTAACGCTATAATGGTTTCAGAGTTTAATCATATTGTGCCGGAGATCAGGCGTGCGTTCCAATTACAATGATAGCACTGTTCGTTCAGCCTTGTCAGAAGATGAGGTCAACGATCTGAGTATCATTGAACTTTTGTTCTTCTCTTACCGCGATTTTACGGCGGATCCTGACAAGCAGCTGGCAACCATGGGGTTTGGCCGGGCGCATCACCGTGTCTTGTATTTTGTAAACCGCAAACCCGGCATGAATGTTGCTGAATTGTTGGATGTGCTCAAAATTACCAAGCAAAGCCTTGCCCGTGTTCTTAAGCAACTGGTTGATACCGGACATATTATTCAACTAACCGGCGAAACGGATCGCCGCCAGCGTGAACTTTATCCCACGCCGGCCGGCAGAGAGCTTATTCTTTCCCTCACTCAGCCGCAATCTGACCGCATTGCTGCGGCATTGGCTGAGAGCAATATGTCAGAAAAGAAGATTATTCAGGGTTTTCTCAAGGCTATGGTCAATAATGATCAGCGCGATCAGATCGATAATCTTTCATTAAAAGGGTAAAGAGCAGCTGTAGCAAACTATATATTTCTGAGAACATAAATCAGATGAATTTCTGACAAAAGCATTTGCAGGCAGAAATGTGAAATAATATTACGCACCATATTGCGAAAAACAGAAAGAACAGAGCATTTCTGTTTTGAAACAGACGGCAACTCTTGTCGAATTTAACAGGCGCTCCTGTTTAATACAGGGTTTAAAACAGGAGCAATAATGAAAGGTAAAACAATGGCCAGCGAAGAGACAATCTTGTCTGATGATGCACCGCACCTGCTGGTGGTTGATGATGATACCCGTATCCGCAGCCTGCTGTCGCAATATCTCACCGCGAGCGGTTATCGTGTAACCATTGCGGCCAATGCACAGGAAGCACGCCGCAAACTGGAAGGCATTGATTTTGACCTTCTTATTCTGGATGTGATGATGCCGGGAGAAAGCGGGGTTGAACTCACACGCTCGCTGCGTGAGCAGAAAAATGTGCCTATACTGATGCTGACAGCCTTGTCTGAAACCGACAGCCGCATCAACGGGCTGGAAGCCGGTGCGGATGATTATCTTTCCAAGCCCTTTGATCCGCGGGAGCTGACCCTGCGCATCAATAATATTTTGCGCCGCGGCGGCCAACCGACACAACATATTATTGAGCAGATTGTTTTTGGCCCTTACACTTTTTCTATTCCGCGCAAAGAGCTGAAACAGGGCGGAGAAGTGATTAAACTCACCGACCGCGAACAGGATATTATGACCATCTTTGCAGAACGGGCCGGTGAAACTGTGCCCCGTCATGAGCTCACGGGTCAGGACGGCGAAGTGGGTGAACGCACAATTGATGTGCAAATCAACCGCTTACGCCGTAAAATCGAGATTGATCCCGCCAATCCGATCTGGCTGCAAACGGTGCGCGGCATTGGTTACAAACTCAGCATTGAGTAACTGGTCATCATAATTTCGTACAGAAATTGAGACAGGGCACGGCATACACCCCAACGGCAGGAGATTTGGCCTTTGCTGTGGACAAAAATTTCCGACTGGCTGGCTTTGCGCATGCCCAAGCGGCTTTATGCGCGCTCCCTGATCATTATCATCGCTCCGATGGTGCTGCTGCAATCGGTTATTGCCTTTGTGTTTATGGAACGTCACTGGCAAATGGTAACCGAGCGCCTTTCCACCGCGGTTGTGCGTGATATTGCGGCAATCATTGATATATTGGAAACTTATCCGCAGGAGCCGGATTATGCCAATCTCATCCGCATAGCTCAGCAACGTCTGGATCTCAATGTTTCTATCCTGCCGCCAGCGCCCTTGCCGCCGCCCGGACCTAAGCCCTTTTTCTCTATCCTGGATTATTTTCTCAATGAAGAGATAACCCGTCAAATCAACCGCCCTTTCTGGATAGATACGGTAGGCGATTCAGATCTGGTAGAGATTAGAATTCAACTGGAAGATAAGGTTTTGCGCGTTTTCGCCAAGCGCAGTCAGGCTTATGCCTCTAATACGCTGATTTTCCTCACATGGATGATCGGCGCGGCACTGGTATTGCTGGTGATTGCAATTGCTTTTTTGCGCAATCAGATCAAACCGATCCAGCAATTATCTGAAGCTGCCGAGAGTTTTGGCAAGGGGCAGCCCATGCCGGCCGGTTTTCATCCCCATGGCGCTGAGGAAGTGCGTAAGGCTGGTATTGCCTTTATCCAGATGCGTGAGCGCATTGAGCGCCAGATTGAGCAGCGCACAGCCATGCTGAGCGGTGTGAGCCATGATCTGCGCACAATTCTCACACGCTTCAAATTACAACTTGCCATTGCAGGAAACAAAATCGACACAACCGCACTTAATCAGGATATTACCGATATGCAGAATATGCTGGAAGGTTATCTGGCATTTGCGCGCGGTGCCGGCACAGAAGAACAAGGTGTGCTTGATCTGCAGGTTTTGTTCAGCAAGCTTCAGGAAGAGGCACAATTGCGGCAGCGCGGTTTTGCAATGGAGATACATGGTGACAGCCGGATTCATGTGCGCCCCAACGCTTTTGAACGTCTGGTCAGCAATCTTGTCGGCAATGCATTCCGCTATGCTAAATCTGTCTATATTAAAGCCGATCACAAGGATGGCTGGCTCACAATCACCATTGATGATGATGGTGCAGGCATAGCAAAGGAAAAGCGGGAAGATGTTTTCAAGCCTTTTGTGCGGCTGGATGAGGCGCGCAATCAGGATGAAAGCGGCACCGGCCTTGGCCTGGCCATTGCCCGCGATATTGCCCGCAATCATGGCGGGGATATTACACTGGATACAAGCCCGCAAGGCGGCTTAAGGGCTGTTATTAATATTCCGGCCTGAATTCAGGACAGTTCATTAAAAAAACAAGCTGCCCTGCAAGATCCGGCTATGTGCAGGCCGGCACAAATTTAACGGCGGAAACCTGGTAAATCTTCTCATCAGGCGTTGAAAAGCTGCTAAAGCCCCTTCCACTATCACCGGCTCTCACCTTTGCATGTGTCAATTTATATTCAATCATATCAAGCGGATGCAAAGTCTTATCCGGCATCACAGCCTTAAAGCACCCCGCCCGCAGATCAAGCGGCCTGGCATCTGTATTTACCACCACAACATCAAAAGTTTTTGTATAAAACAGCTTGTCATCCAAAGCTGTGGCAAAAAGATTACGCTGTGAGGAGGCAACAACAACAAGACCGCTCTTGTTGTTTTTTAGTTCTGCCTGCGCAGTCTCCCCTGAATAAGCAATATGGCCGTTGGAAGAAAGAAATAATAAAGATGAAATTAAAGAAGATTTGAACACAAAAAACTCCGAAATAAATAATTCCGGAGTTTATGAAAAAATCATGTCATGTTTGCGATCTTAAAATAAACTTAAAATATAAATATTATGCAATAAAATATTATTGTTATATCAAATATCAGATCAGCTTTTTGCCATTTGGCACTGTCTTTTCTGTTGCCGCCAACACAATATCACCATTTTCATCAGCAAAGCCTAATGTCAAAACCTCCGACATAAAGGGGCCGATTTGCCGTGGCGGAAAATTAACAACAGCCAGTACCTGCCGCCCGATGAGCGTTGCCGGCGTATAATGCACGGTAATCTGTGCGGATGATTTTTTTATACCTATATCCTCACCAAAATCAATTTTCAGCTTATAGGCCGGTTTGCGCGCCTGCGCAAAAACCTCTGCCTCAATGATTGTTCCCGTGCGGATATCAACTTTTTCAAAATCAGCAAAACTGATCGGCTGCACTTCAGGCATAATCCCTCCCTTATGAGCCTATTATATTACAGGCTTAATCCGGCCCCTCTGAGCAGTTGCATCAGGCCCGCCCGACAGTTTCAAACAGCACGCTTTGCAAGGCCTCACGCGCCGGAACCCCCGACCAGACAACAAACTGGAAGGCCTGATAATAGGTTTCACAAGCCTCAAGCGCACTGGCAAGCAGCACTTCCACCTGACGGCTGGTTGGCTTGGCTCCGCCGGCAAGCAGCAGCGACTGGCGGTACATAACCGCCCCTTCCTGCCGCCATAAATCAAAATGCCCCATCAATAACTGCTCATTAATCAGCGAAAGCAGGCGCATCACCTCATTCACGCGCGGCTCGCTCACCTTCACATCAAAGGCGCAGGCCAGATGCAGCGCTTCAAATTCCTCCACCCAGGAAAAGGACAAATGATAATCCGTCCAGTTCCCCACAACAGAAACTGCAATTTCATCATCGCCTGTGCGGTCAAATGCCCAGTCATTGGTATGCGCAACCTGTTCAATGACATCCACAGGATGTGCATCGCGAGCGATATCAAGCTCAAGAAGGTTCATGTTCGTTCCCTGTTTTTGGACATGCCTGTCATTGACACGATCCGTATTCCGACCATTTCAACATGCAGCCGGAGCATGCCCCGCGCAGCTTTTGCCGCACAAAAGACACACTGGTTAATAGGCCGAGGCAAATATTGCTGACACGTACAACACCGCCTCCAACACACGCGCAAACACATGACTGTTACACTTATCGCAATAACCGGATCAATGCGGCCGACAGATGCGCAGGCCGCTCCCCGCTCTCGCTACGCTGCATGAATCAATTACGAATCATGTAGTGTTTTCAGTCTATTGATGCTTTTCCAGAGTGCCAGCCCTTTTTGCAAAAAGCCTGCGAAACCATGTGGAAAGAACAAACGGCGCCCCATAGGGCGCCGCTGTAACCGATTCTGGAATAAGGGCTTTTAAGAATTCGCCCCTGTGAATAAAAAGTTAAAAATCTTCTGTGATTTTCTGCCCTCAGGCCTCTTTTTTCGCCGATTTTTGCGCCCTGTCAGCTTCAATTTTGGCAATCCGCTCTTCCAGCTCGGCAATTTTCACGCTCAGAGCACTGTTTTCAGCGCGGGCTTTTACCGCCATTTCGCGCATCGCCTCAAAATCTTCACGCTGCACAACATCCAGACTGTTCAGCAATTTCTCCCCCTGCGAGCGCATGGCGGTCTCAACCTCACGGCGCACGCCCTGGGCAGCGCCTGCTGCATCTGTGACGAGCTTTGCGAGTTCATCAAGAACTTTACTGGTTGCGTTGCTCATAGCATCACCTCTTGCTAACCCGCCACCGGCGGCATCATAAATCTGGCCGCCACCGGCGGTACTGCACTTTATCTGAAATAAGCCTGCATGATACATGATGCAAGGCTGGAAAACTCTTAAAATATTATAGAGCATTGATGAGCCGAAAATGTGAAACAGCATAAAGGTAATTTACAAAAAGCCTGTGAGCCGAAACACGGATAATTTTGCAATTTAAGCTCAGCTTAAGCCGGCACAGTTTTATAAGCGCCATGATTTATAAGTGCCATGAAAGCAACAGACTTTTATCCTGAGATGAAATTCGCTATGCCTTGCCGGCGGCAAAATGCATCTTATAAAATAACAAGGCAATCATTGCCGCGGTAAAAGCCCTGCCGGAGAATATACCGCCGAAACGGAGACAAGTATGACCGAACCGCAACTGATGATGGCCGGCCTTCCCTTTCCCGCTATCGATCCTGTTCTGTTTTCCATAGGGCCGCTCTCAGTGCATTGGTACGGGATCGGCTATGTGGTCGGCATCCTGTTTGCATGGTGGTATGGCCGCAAACTTGTCACCACCCCCCGCCTATGGCGCGATAATACCGCGCCAATGGAACCGCTGGCACTGGATGATTTTGTGCTCTGGGCTGCCCTTGGTGTCGTGCTTGGCGGCCGGCTTGGCTATGTCTTATTTTATAATTTCAGCTTTTACATCAGCCATCCGCTGGAAATTCCCGCCGTATGGGATGGCGGCATGTCATTTCACGGCGGCATTCTTGGCACCACTCTGGCTATGATATTGTTTGCCCGCAAACGCGGCATTGCCGTGTGGAGTATGTTTGACACGATTGCCGCAGGCGTGCCCGTCGGACTTGGCGTGGTTCGTATTGCCAATTTCATCAATTCCGAATTATGGGGCCGTGTCAGTGATGTGCCCTGGGCGGTTTATTTTCCCAATGGCGGCGCATTGCCGCGTCATCCAAGCCAGCTTTATGAGGCGGCTCTGGAAGGTCTGGTCCTGTTTATTGTGCTCGCATTGCTGGTATGGAAGGGCAAGAAACTTAAAAAACCGGGCTTTATTGCCGGTGTCTTTGTAGCCGGCTATGGCCTGTCGCGCATTGCGGTGGAGTTTTTTCGCGAGCCGGATGCCCAGCTTGGCTATCTTTTTGGCGGCTGGCTCACCATGGGCATGGTCTTATCGCTGCCCATGGTGCTGCTTGGCCTGTGGGCGATATGGCGCGCCAATCATGCCGCCGCCAAAGGCCTGATACAATGAACAGGATTACAAGCACCAAAGCTGATAAGCTCAGGCAACGCCTGATCCGTATGATCCGCAATAGCGGGCCGATCAGCGTTGCCGATTACATGGCCTTTTGTCTTGCCGATCATGATGGCGGCTATTACATGACCCGCGAACCATTTGGCGCAGCAGGCGATTTCATCACCGCGCCGGAAATCAGCCAGATGTTTGGCGAATTGATTGGTGTATGGGTGGTTACCCGATGGCAGGCTCTGGGCAAACCTGCAGATTGCATAATCTGTGAGGCCGGCCCCGGCCGCGGCACATTGATGAGCGATTTGCTGCGCGCTGCCGGCAAGCTGGCACCGGATATGCTGCACAATGCCCGTATTGCCATGGTAGAGACCAGCGACCGCCTCACCGCTGTGCAACAAAAAAAGCTCGCCAATGCCGCGGCTGATATCAAATGGTACAAATCTTTTGATCATATACCGCAAGCGCCGCTGATCATGGTGGCAAATGAACTGTTTGACGCACTTCCCGATCACCAATATGTCAAATATCAGGGGCATTTTGTTGAGCGCATGGTAACAGTCACCGCGGAGGAAGAGCCGCAGCTCTGTTTTGCAGCGGGCACCGGCGGCATTGATCCCTCTCTTCTTCCGCAAGGGCATGAAACCGCACCGGAAGGCACGATTTTTGAAGCTTCTCCGGCGCGCGCCGCATTCATGCAACAGATTTGTGAACATATCCGCCAGAATACCGGAGCCGCCCTTTTGATTGATTATGGCTCCCATCAGTCCGGATTTGGTGATACTTTGCAGGCTGTCAGTCAGCACAGGTTTCAGGATGTGTTTGCCGCTCCAGGTCAGGCAGATCTCACCACCCATGTGGATTTTGCCGCACTTGCCCGTATTGCCGAAGGTCTTGGCTGCTCTGTCATAGCAGAAACACAGGGAGAATTTTTGCTGAATATGGGGCTTTTGAGCCGTGCCGGACAACTTGGCGCCGGAAAATCACCTGAAATACAGGAACAGATCCGCAATGATGTGGAGCGGCTGGCAGCCCCGGAGCAAATGGGAAGCCTGTTCAAGGTGCTCACCGTCACTTATAGCCTGACCTGAAACCTGTCCAAGCCAAAAGAGACAATGATGACATCCATACCCGATCCGATCCGCTCGCCTTTGCTTGAAACCAATGATCATATTGCCCATGGCTTTTTCACCCGTCAGGGCGGTGTTTCTTCCGGTCTTTACAATAGTCTCAATGTCGGCATCGGCTCCCGCGATGATGCGCAATCTGTTACGGAAAACCGCCGCCGTGTGGCTGCTTTTTTTGATTTGCCGCCGGAGAGCCTGCAAACGCTCTATCAGGTTCATTCGCCAACAGTGCTCACCATCACAAAGCCGCTGCCAACGCCACGCCCGCAGGCAGATGCCATGGTCACCAATGTGCCGGGGCTGATTCTGGGGGCGTTGAGCGCAGATTGCGGCCCTGTATTGTTTTGCGAGCCGGAAGCAGGCATTATCGGCTCGGCTCATGCAGGCTGGCGCGGCGCACTTGCCGGTGTCCTGGAAAACACTGTGCAGGCCATAGTTGATCTTGGTGGAGAAAGGTCAAAAATCCGTGCAGTTCTGGGGCCTTGCATCAGTCAGGCCAATTATGAAGTTGGCAGTGATTTTGTGGCGGAATTCACCGCCCGCGATCAAACTTATGAACAATATTTCTGCCCTTCAGCTGATCCGGCGCGTAAAATGTTTGATCTTTGGCGTTTTATCGTTGATCGTCTGTCATCCTGCGGTATCAGGGCAGCCTCCCTTGATCTTTGCACCTATGCCGATGAAGCACGGTTTTTCTCCTATCGCCGTGCAACCCATCGCAAGGAGCCGGATTACGGACGCCAGATTGCCGCTATTGCGATCCGGAATTAACATGGCGCACACAGCGCAAATGCGCTGCTATGCATAAATCCGCTTCCGGCAATAAAATACGGAGACAATTATGGCGCTTCATTTTGCCCCTGAAGAATATGCCGCACGCCTCGACAGATTAATGCTGTGCATGGCTGAAAACAAACTGGATGCCATGCTGCTGTTTTCACAGGAAAGCATGTATTGGCTCACCGGCTATGATACTTTCGGCTTCTGCTTTTTCCAGTGTCTGGTGGTCAAGCAGGATGGCAGCATGGTATTGATGACCCGTTCGGCCGATTTGCGGCAGGCGCGCCATACCTCCACAATTGAAGATATTGTACAATGGACAGACCGCGAAAATGCCAATCCTGCCATTGATCTGCGCAATCTCCTCAATGATATGGATTTGCTTGGCAGCCGCATCGGCGTGGAATACCAGACCCACGGGCTTACAGCCGCCAATGGCCGCAAACTGGATGAACAATTAAACAGCTTCGCCAAAATTATCGATGTATCAGGCATGGTTGATCAGCTGCGCCTGCTCAAAAGCCCCGCAGAAACCGAATATATACGCAAGGCCGCAGAACTGAGCGATGCAATCTATGATGCAGCACGCAAACATATTCGCAGCCATGCCAGCGAAGCGGAAATTCTGGCAGCCATGATGGAAGCCAATTTTATCGGCGACGGTGATTTTCCCGCCAATGAATATATTATCGGCTCCGGTCATGATGCTCTGCTTTGCCGTTATAAATCCGGCCGCAGGCAATTGCATAAAAATGACCAGATCACACTGGAATGGTCAGGGGTTTACCGCCATTATCATGCACCGATGATGCGCACGGTTTTAACCGGAAAGGCTACCAAACGCCATGAAGAGCTGTATCAGGCTGCATATGAAGCACTCATGGCTGTGGAAGCTGTGCTAACCCCCGCCTCCACCTTTGGTGATGTTTTTGAAGCCCATGCCAAAGTGCTGGAAGCCCATTCGCTTACCCGCCACCGCCTCAATGCCTGCGGCTATTCTGTTGGCGCGCGCTTTACCCCGTCATGGATGGATCCGCAAATGTTCTATGCCGGCAATTCTGAACGGATTGAGCCGGATATGACCCTCTTTGCCCATATGATTATTATGGACTCGGAAACCAATACCGCCATGACACTGGGGCAAACCTATCTCACCACCAACGGGCCTGCTGAGTGCCTCTCCAGGAGCAGCCTGGATCTGGTGGTTGCCTGATCGTATATTTTTTAGAAACCAAATCCGCTCAGTGAACATAAAACAGGATTTAAGCCGATGCCGGTTAATTTATCTGCCTCTGTTCATTCTTTTCATGCGCGCGGCATTTTCAAAGCCGCGGCAACCCTGTCCCTGCTGACAGCAGGTCTAATACTGGCCGGATGCACATCACAATCATCCGCCCCCAAAAGCACACTCACCCCCCTCGCCTCCGATTTTGGCCAGCCTGCAGCCGGCAAGGCACCGGTTAATATGGCCAGGGTGCGCCAATACAAGCTCTATATTGCTCCGGTTATCGGCGCTCCGCTGGATGTGGTGACAGCATTTTCGCAACGTCTTGATGCAAATCTTGCAAAACAGTCTGTGCAACTTGCTGCCAATGGCGAGACTAATGCCGATTTCACATTGAAGGGCTATTTCTCCAATATGGTGGAGAATAATCAGACAATCATACTTTATGTCTGGGATGTGGTGGATAAACAGGGCAACCGTGTACATCGTCTGCAGGGGCAGGAAAAAATTGCAGGCAAAGGCGGCTGGGCCTCAGCCACTGCGCCGGTAATGGGAAAAATTGCTGATGCTACGCTCAATGATTATTTCCGCTGGGTTTCAGCCAATGCCCGTTGAACCTGCCCTGCAAAACTTGCAAACAGGCCGTTATTAGCTGTTATTTTAAGAGACTCACCTCTTGCGCTTTTTATTTACAGATCAGCATTTGCATGATAGCGGCGGCTGCAAAATGTGCATAAAGGTGGCATTTTGGCTGGTAAAGCGCTAAAAAATGCCATTTTAAGGAAATAGCAGAGCATTAATTGCACCCTGCGGCTATTGTACCCTTGCAATACCGGCACAGCTTTGTAAAACGCCGCTCATCAGGGCGGCATTTTTTGAAAAATAAATCTGTAAGCTGCCGGAACTAAAAATCATATGAGACGGACGGACATCACGATCCGGAAAGCTCAGATATCGGATACAGGGAATCCGCGCATGACCGGCGCATAAAACCGCCACAGGCCATGCGTCAAGGCAGTTTCTAGGAAGATTGAAAACCGGTTTTCCGTTTGAGACTGCGGTTGAAACAGAAAACAGGGCATTTTCAATGTCGCAGGCTAACTGAAAATGCTCCAGCCAACCAGCGCCAGAGGCAAAAAAGCATGAAACTTTTCGCGGGCAACTCCAATCGTGTCCTAGCAGAAGCCGTCGCAAAACATCTCAATATTTCCCTCGGCAAAGCCGTGGTCAAACGTTTTGCCGATCAGGAAATTTTCGTAGAAATTCAGGAAAATGTGCGTGGTGAAGACGTTTTTGTACTTCAGTCCACCTCTTATCCTACCAATGATCACCTGATGGAACTGTTGATCATGATTGATGCGTTCCGCCGCTCTTCGGCACGCCGCATCACCGCCGTGATTCCCTATTACGGCTATGCACGTCAGGATCGCAAGCCAGGCCCGCGCACACCGATTTCCGCCAAGCTGGTTGCCAATCTCATCACTGAGGCAGGTGCAAGCCGCGTTCTCACCCTTGATCTTCACGCCGGCCAGATTCAGGGCTTCTTTGATATTCCAACCGATAATCTCTATGCGGTTCCGGTTATCGCCCGTGACGTTAAAGCCAATTACGACACATCCAATGTTATGGTTGTTTCGCCCGATGTCGGCGGTGTGGTGCGTGCCCGTTCGCTGGCCAAGCGCATTGATGCGCAGCTTGCAATTGTTGACAAGCGCCGTGACCGCCCCGGTGAATCGGAAGTGATGAATGTGATCGGCGATGTGAGCGGCAAAGACTGCCTGCTGTTTGATGATATTGTTGATTCCGGCGGCACGCTCTGCAATGCGGCTGAAGCCCTGCTGGAAAAAGGCGCAACCAGCGTTACCGCCTATATTACCCATGGCGTTCTCTCCGGCGGTGCTATCGCCCGTATCACCAATTCCAAGCTGAAAGAACTGGTCATCACAGATTCCATCCAGCCAACCGCAGCCATTGATCAGGCGCATAATATCCGTGTCCTGTCGATCTCCGGCCTGATTGGCGAGGCAATCGCCCGCACCGCCGCGGAAGAATCCGTATCCAGCCTGTTTGACTAATATTTTCAGCAATTGAATTTTAAAAGCCGGCCTTTGTGAGCTACCCCCTCCGATAGTTGGACGCCAATCCAACCTTTTTCAGGGGATAGCTCACATGAGCCGGCTTTTTATTTGCTGTTTAAAATCCGTATCACTCCGCAGCCTCAGTGCTCTCGGCGCCTTCATCAGGCGCGTTCGGATCACCGGCTGCGGTTTCGCAACCCATATCAGGAAATGCAACAATGCGCATACCTTTGAAATCATTGCGCACAACCAGCAAACCGCGTTCTTCAAAATAGGTCAGCAAACGGCGCGCACGACTGGTGGAATGGCTGCCATAGACCCGCGCCAGCGTGGCATCAGACGGGCATGGCGCGCCTTTAACCGCAGCCTGCGCCACAATCAGAAATACGCCCTGCACATCATCTGTCAGGCTTTCCGACAATTGCAGCGCGGTCTGCCATTTTTCATCATCAACCAGATCATCCCCGCCACTGGCCTGCGCCACGGCAAGACGGCGGCGAAATGCCGGCAAAGCCAGCGGCTCTCCCGGCACACGGTGAATGCGGCAGCGCACCAGAAAATCCTGATACAACACGGCAACAGAACGGAATGCGGCTTCCGGATCCTCAATAATCTCGGCCATCACCTTATCCAGCAATTCCTCGCGCTCAGCTTCCACCAACCCGGGAAAGAGCGGTTCATCAGGCACTTCCGCTTCCGGCCTTGCCCTTACCACCTGCTCCAGAATTTCATTAATCGGGCGCGGTGGCGGCGGTGGCGGCGGCGCGCGGCGCACAATCATCCGCTCTTCTTCCGGTCCCGGTGTAAAAATCAAATCGGCAGCATCAACAGGTGTATCCGGCAAGGGCATAAGTTTTGGGCTGGATGAGCGGGCGGAGGTTTCCACCTTGCCGATTTTTACCGTCAGCGGACGGCGCGCCAATGCCGGCCCCAAAGCCACAAAATGCCCGCGCTGCAAATCGCGGAACTGCTCTGCCTGACGGCGATCCATTCCCAGAAGATCAGCCGCCCGCGCCATATCAATATCCAGAAATGTGCGCCCCATCAAAAAATTGGAAGCCTCGGCCGCCACATTTTTGGCCAGCTTGGCCAGACGTTGCGTGGCAATCACACCTGCCAATCCGCGCTTGCGCCCGCGGCACATAAGATTGGTCATTGCGCCAAGCGAGAGTTTGCGCGCCTCATCAGACACTTCTCCCCCGGCAGAAGGCGCAAAAAGCTGTGCCTCATCCACCACCACCAGCATGGGATACCAATAATCACGCTCTGCATCAAACATGCCGTTGAGAAAAGCGGCAGCCGCCTTCATCTGCTGATCAATATCCAGCCCTTCCAGATTAACCACCACGGAAACACGATGCTGGCGAATACGCTGGGCAATGCGGGTCAGTTCCGTTTCCGTGCGGGCAGCATCCACCACCACATGACCATAAACATCGGCCAATGTTACAAAATCGCCTTCCGGATCAATAATACATTGCTGCACCCACGGCGCGCTTTGCTCCAGAAGACGGCGCAGCAAATAAGACTTTCCTGAACCGGAATTACCTTGCACGAGCAGGCGCGTTGCCAGCAATTCTTCAAGATCAAGCATGGCCGCGGTGCCGTTTGCTGTGGCGCCCATGTCTATGCCGACCTTCATAATGCCTCCTGAAATAAACGTGAAAAAGCCCTCCCGCTGCCGGGAGCGCATAATATAAGATTCGGGATATGGTTCCTGTCTATCAGCTATAGAGCTTATCACCAAGCCATAGCACCTTGGCATTTATTGCCTTCTCATCCCCTGAATACACAATGATTTGAAAAAGATTTGAGAAAAACACCGCCGGAAAGCACAAAAACTTGCGTTTTATCAGGTGATCGCTTATGAGAACGCATCCGCGTAGACACCCTTGGAGGCAACGCGGGATGATATATCTGTATTGTCGCTGTTTTTGCTACATTTCTGGCAGGCATATCATGTTCCGTCACTTCTGCTGATTTTGCGGAACACTCCAAATTACTTGATAAGGAAAAGCCATGAGTGAAATTAAAACTCTCAAGGCCGTAAAGCGCGAACGGGCTGGTAAGGGGTCCTCCCGTGAACTTCGCCGCAACGGTCAGATTCCGGCAGTCATCTATGGTGACAAACAGCCTGCCCTTTCAGTCGCAATGGATTATAAAACCATTTATTACCTGATCTATGGCGGCGGCTTTAAATCCACCATCTTCAATATTGAAGTAGACGGCCAGACCATTAAGGTTCAGCCAAAGGATTATCAGATGGATCCTGTAAAGGATAACCCTCTGCATGTGGATTTTGTCCGCGTTGCATAAGTCTTGAGCCTTTGGCTTTACAGCTTTGCAAAACATCTCCGGTGTAAACCGGAGATGTTTTTGTTTATGATAAAGCGTCAGCCTGATAAAACGCTTTCCATATTCAACTTTCGGAGACGACCATGCTGCTGATCACCGGTCTTGGCAATCCCGGCGCCCAATATGCACGCAACCGGCACAATATCGGTTTTATGGCTGTGGATGAAATTCATGCCCGCCACCGGTTTTCTCCATGGTCAAAAAAATTTCAGGCTCTGATCTCCGAAGGCATGATTGACGGGGAAAAGGTTCTGCTTTTCAAGCCGCAAACATTCATGAACCTGTCCGGTCAGGCGGTGGGCGAAGCCATGCGCTTTTTCAAGCTCTCTGCCTCTGATCTGGTTGTGATTTATGATGAGCTGGATTTGCCGCCCGCCAAATTGCGCATCAAGGCCGGCGGCAGCGCCAATGGCCATAATGGCATCAAATCCATTGATGCCCATATGCAGGGGTTGCTCGGCTCCAGGGATTATCGCCGCCTGCGGCTTGGCATCGGCCATCCGGGCGCAAAGGAACTCGTGCATCATTATGTGCTGGGCGATTTTGCCAAAGCGGATAATGAATGGCTTGAGGTGCTTTTCACAGCCCTTGCCGACAATATCGCATATCTTGTCAAAAGAGATGATAACGGCCTGATGAACAAAGTTGCATTGGCACTTGCCGGCAAAACCGCAAATCAGGAGAATAAGGCCGCACCAACAGCCAAAGCCGCGCCAAAGGCACAAAGCCATATCCGGCAGGCACGGCAACATCACACTATGGCAGCCAAATTACCCGCTTCAGGACCAATGGCAGATATGCTGGCAAAACTGTTCGGCAAAAAGGACAGCTGATTATTTTATCACGTATCAATGATAATTTCCGCAGGTTCAGGCGCAATCTCGCCCGCTCCTCTTGACCTGCGCTTATCCTATAGCGCATAGGCAATAACGAATATCTTGTAAAATTTAATGCATATTCGCATCGTCACTATCGCTTTGCGGTTCTTGCGGTCAATATGCACAAACCGGATAAGGTTTTATCATGGGTTTTAAATGCGGTATCGTTGGTCTGCCCAATGTCGGCAAGTCCACACTCTTTAATGCACTGACCAAAACGGCCGCCGCGCAGGCTGCAAATTATCCTTTCTGCACTATTGAGCCAAATACCGGTGAAGTGGCTGTACCAGATAGCCGTATGCGCCAGATTGCCGATATTGCAGGCTCAAAGGAACTGATTCCAACCCGTATCAATTTTGTTGATATTGCCGGTCTGGTACGCGGCGCTTCCAAGGGAGAGGGTCTGGGTAACCAGTTCCTTGCCAATATTCGTGAAGTAGATGCCATTGTGCATGTTTTGCGTTGTTTTGAAGATGACGACATCACCCATGTGGAAGGACGTATTGATCCGGTTTCCGATGCGCAAACGGTTGAAACGGAACTGATGCTCTCGGATCTTGAAAGCCTTGAACGCCGCATTGTGCAGGTGCGCAAGCGTGCAACCGCCAAGGATAAAGAATCGCTTGCTGTTCTGCCGGTTATGGAAGAAGCCATCAAACTTCTGCAAAATGGCGAGCCGGTGCGCATGATGCTGAAAAATATCAGCCCTGAAGATCTTATCATTCTCAAGGGGCTTAATCTGCTCACCTCAAAACCTGTGCTTTATGTCTGCAATGTTGCTGAAAATGACGCGGCAAAAGGCAATCAATATACTGAAGCCGTAGCCGCAATGGCACAGGAACAGGGCGCGCAAACCGTGATCATTTCCGCGGCAATTGAGGCGGAAGTCTCGCAACTGCCTGATGAGGATGCGGCACTTTTCCTGAACGAGATGGGGCTGGAGGAACCTGGCCTTGACCGGCTGATCCGCGCCGGTTACAGCCTGCTTGATCTCATCACCTATTTCACAGCAGGGCCAAAGGAAACCCGCGCATGGACAGTGCATCGCGGTGCCAAGGCTCCGCAGGCAGCTGGTGTCATCCACACTGATTTTGAGCGTGGCTTTATCCGCGCACAGACCATCGCATTCAATGATTACATCACCTGTAAGGGTGAGGCCGGCGCAAAAGAGGCCGGCAAAGCGCGCGATGAAGGCAAGGAATATGTGGTGCAGGATGGCGATGTCATGCTGTTTAAATTCAATATTTAACCATCTTCTTAAAAGCCCCGCCTGATGCGGGGCTTTTGTTCAATATTTTACCGAACAATATTGACGTTTACGTTAAAGACTTTAAATAGTGAACATCAAACCGAAATCAGAGCCAAAACAATTCGTTAAGAATTAGGATTGTCTTTGTTGATCATGACCGGATGCTTGCCGGTTTGTTTGTCATGTTCCGGCGGTTGGTTCATTGCTAAATGAACAACATGCCTGCGGATAAAACGGAGGAGAGTGCCGTTGACCAAGCCCCCCCATCACTACACTTATGACGATTTTACCCCCGGAAACCAGATAGATCTGGGGTCAAAAATCGTCACCGCGGAAGAAATAATCGCCTTTGCCGAGGAGTTTGACCCGCAGCCTTTTCATCTGAGTGAAGAAGCGGGCAAAGCAACCGTACTTGGCGGGCTTGCAGCTTCCGGCTGGCACACCTGCGCAATGTTGATGCGCATGATGGCTGATTGCTTTATCAGCCATTCGGATAGTCAGGGTGCGCCGGGGCTTGAATATGTCAAATGGATCAGGCCTGTTCTTGCCGGAGATAAAATTTCTGCAATCACCGAAGTGCTTGAAAAACGCATATCCCGCACGCAGCCGTCTCTTGGCATTATCCGGCTGAATCATAAGATCACCAATCAGCATGGCGTGCTGGTATGTGAGGCGCAGGGTTCTATTTTTATGCGTATTGAAAATCAGGAGACGTAAAAATGGAAAATCGCCCCAAATTGTCCCTGCTTGAAGAAAATATCGGCAAGATTGTAACAATCGGCTCCTATGAATTTACGGAAGACAGAATTATCCGTTTTGCCAAAAAGTTCGACCCGCAGCTTTTTCATACAGATCCTGTTGCCGCTAAAAACAGTATTTTTCGTGGGCTGTGCGCATCAGGCGGGCACACAACAGCCGTATGGATGAAGCTTAATGTGCGCTCCATGGCCGGCTACATTCAGCAATGTCAGGAACGTGGCGAAACGCCGCCTGTTTTCGGCCCCTCGCCCGGCTTTGAAAATCTGCGCTGGCTGCAGCCGGTCTATGCCGGCGATGTTATTGCCTATACAGTACAGATCACCGGTATAAGGCCGCTTAACTCAAAACCCGGCTGGTCTATGCTCAGCCATCATTCCACAGCCACCAACCAGCATGGTGAACGGGTGATGGAATTTGACAGCGCAGCCCTCGTTATGCTGCCAAAACTCTGAGATAATCATTCAAAACAAAAAACAATGTGCGAAGATTACTTCGCACATTGTTTTAAAAAGCCCAAAACGGCACTGCACTCCCATCCGCATCATCATTTAAAGACGGAATATTCTCAGGATACCCTGAAAGGGAATGCATCACCTTTATTCACCGGCAAACTCCAGCAAAGTGCGCACCTGCACGCCCAGTTCCTCCAGTTTTTTACGTCCGCCAAGATCCGGCAGATCAATAATAAAACAGGCAGCAACAATTTCTGCTTTCATCTGACGCAAAAGCTGCACTGCAGCAACAGCTGTGCCACCCGTTGCAATAAGATCATCCACCAGAATAACGCGCTCGCCGGGCAAAATGGCATCACTATGCATTTCCATTTCGTCCAGGCCATATTCCAGACTATAGGCAATGCGCACTGTTTCATAAGGCAGTTTGCCTTTTTTGCGAATGGGAACAAAACCGGCAGATAATTGATGTGCCATTGCGCCACCAAGAATAAAACCACGCGCCTCAACGCCTGCCACCTTATCAGCCTTGCTGCCGGCATAAGGAAATACCAATTCATCAATTGCCCGCCGGAAAGCCTGAGGATTGCCCATCAGCGTGGTCACATCGCGAAACTGCACACCGGGACGCGGATAATCCGGAATTGTGCGCAGCGAGTTTTTCAGAAACGCTTTGGTTTCATCTTTCATGGCAAATCCTTACCTGTTTTCATCTGATGCCGGCAATGAGCATAATGCAGACGCCCTGTTACAGCGCCACAATCATTGCCTTGCTATATCGGTTTAAAAGTCTGTTTTATCAGCACTTGTGAACCATCGGCCTGCCGCAAGCAGGCAAGCTATAATAATACCCCGAAAAGGGTTAAACGATTTCCGGATAACAACCCATAAGAACAAAACAACAGAGCATTTCATCCCTTTTATGAAAAAACAAAATGTTCTGAACTTCCCTGATATCCTGATATGCAGAAAACCTGCATAAAAAAGGACGCCGAAGCGCCCTTTTTCCTGTTACATAATTCAGGCATAATGCAGTCTGAATTAATGTTTTATGCCGGCAAACACGCGGCGCTTTGTGGCATAGACCAATGCGCCGAGAAGCACCAGAAATACGATAACACGGAAACCGGTTCTTTTGCGTGCTTCCATATGCGGCTCTGCGGCCCACATCAGAAATGCCGCAATATCATGCGAATATTGCTCAACCGTTTCAGGTGAACCGTCATCATAAGTAACCTGCCCGTCACTCAGGGGCTTGGCCATAGCCAGCGATTTTCCTGAGATAAAGGCCGGATTATAATGCGTACCTTCCGGAATCTGCATGCCTGCCGGCGGTGTTTCATCATAGCTGGTCAACAATGCGTGGATATAATCCGGCCCGGCTTCCGCATATTGTGTGAAAATATCAAACAGGAATGTCGGAAAGCCGCGCTCTACCGCACGCGCCTTGGCAATCAATGAAAAATCCGGCGGAACCGCATTATTATTGGCGGCTGCCGCTGCTTCAGCATTGGGAAATGGTGACGGGAAATAATCGCCCGGACGTGCCGGGCGGGTGAACATTTCCCCGTCAGCATTCGGGCCATCCTGCACTTCATATTCAGCAGCAAAAGCTTTGATCTGGTCTTCATTATAACCAAGATCAGCCAGTGTTCTGAACGACACCAGTTTCATCGAATGGCAGGCAGAGCACACTTCCTTATAGATCTTAAGGCCGCGTTGAAGCTGTGCCTTGTCATAAGTGCCGAATGGCCCTGCAAATGACCAGTTCTCTCTGGTCGGATGTTTGATCGGGAAATGCGCCGGTTCTGCCTCATTGGCTGCGGTTTCGGCCTGAACAGCGCCCAGAGTGAGCACCGTTGCCAGACCAAAAGCAGCAAGACCGGTAAAGAACATTTTCATAACTGTACTCTTCCTATCTTTTGCTGCAATCAGGCTTTGCTATCTGCCGCCACATCATCAGGGCCAAGAACAGCCTCGGTGATAGAGTTTGGCATGCGTTTTGGTGTCTCAATCAGGCCGAGAACCGGCATGATGACAATAAAGAAAGCAAAATAATACAGCGTACCGATCTGTGCCAAAAGGGTATAAACCCCTTCAGCCGGGCGGGAGCCAAGCCATCCGAGGAAAATTGCATTGGCCACAAACACCCAGAAGAACATTTTAAACCACGGACGATAAACTGCCGAACGTACCTTGGATGTATCAAGCCATGGCACAACAAACAGAATAGCGATGGAGCCGAACATCACAAGAACGCCGCCGAGTTTTGAATCAATCGGACCGATATTAAAAGTGATTGCACGCAGCATTGCATAAAATGGCAGGAAATACCATTCAGGCACGATATGAGCAGGCGTAACCAGCGAATTTGCCTCAATATAATTATCCGGATGGCCGAGATAATTCGGCATATAGAAAATGAAATAGGCAAAAAAGATGAAAAAGACCACCGCACCAAATGCATCCTTAATCGTTGCATAAGGTGTGAAAGGCAAGGTATCGGTCTTGGATTTCACTTCTATACCCGTCGGATTGGTCTGCCCCGTCACATGCAGCGCCCATATATGCAGCACAACCACACCGGCAATCATGAACGGCAGCAGATAATGCAGCGAGAAAAAGCGGTTCAATGTCGGATTATCAACGGCAAAGCCCCCCAGAAGCAATTGCTGGATCGGTTCCCCGATAATCGGAAACGCGGTGAAAAAACCGGTAATAACGGTTGCGCCCCAGAAAGACATCTGCCCCCAGGGCAGCACATAGCCCATAAAGGCGGTTGCCATCATCAACAGGAAAATCACCACGCCGAGTATCCACAACAGCTCGCGAGGCGCCTTGTAGGAACCATAATAAAGCCCGCGGGCAATATGCAGATAAACCGCGATAAAGAAGAAAGATGCCCCGTTGGCGTGCATATAACGCAGCAGCCAGCCGGAATTGACATCACGCATGATTTTTTCAACTGAATCAAAAGCAAGTTCAGTGGATGCAGCATAATGCATTGCCAGCACAATGCCGGTCAGCAATTGGGCAACCAGCATAAAAGCCAGGATGCCGCCAAAAGTATACATATAATTCAGGTTACGCGGAACCGGATAGGCAATGAATGAATCATAGACAAGGCGCGGTAAAGGCAGCCTTTCATCGACCCATTTTTCGATGCCGGTCTTTGGCGTATATGAAGAGTGTCCGCCGCTCATAAAATTTCTCCTCAGACCACTCAGCCGATCTTGATCACGGTATCGGAAATAAACGAAAACTGCGGGATATGCATGTTTTCCGGTGCCGGACCACTGCGGATACGACCGGCCGTGTCATAAGTTGAACCATGGCAAGGGCAGAACCAGCCGCCGAATTCGCCAGATTCACCAAGCGGCACGCAACCAAGATGCGTGCAGACACCGATCATGACAATCCAGTTTTCTTTCCCTTCACCGGCAGAGCGGTCAATATCCGTTGCCTGTGCATCAGCTGGCAGATTGGCATTGCGTGCCACCGGATCCTTCAGGGCAGACAGGGGCGTATTCTGGGCAGCTTCGATTTCTTTGGCTGTACGATTACGGATAAATACCGGCTTTCCGCGCCATTTAACTGTCAGCGATGCACCTTCCGTCAGAGAAGAAACATCCACTTCGATCGAGGCTGCAGCGAGGGTCGAAGCATCCGGCCGCATTTGATCAATAAATGGCCATGCCAAGCCGGCAGCACCAACCACGCCGGCCATTCCCGTCGCTATGTACAGAAAATCGCGCCGTGTCGGCTCAGTTGTGTCGTGTGCGCTCACGTAACACTTCCTTTTTGACTTGCATATTGAACTGTCCTCCACCGTCCGAAAACACATGCGCCTGCTTATAAGGTGGCGCTTTGTGCCGAGAGCCGTCAGACCTGCCAAGCAGGTACAAACCGGACATAACTCCCCCACCTCTCATCAAGGTTTAGGCAGGATGAAAAAGCTTGTCCAGTCACCAGAGGCACTTACGGCACCATGTCGCAGGCAGAAGCAGGAGTTGCAACCACTAAAAAACTACCACATCAGGTAGCAAACAGCTCAAAAACAAGGGCTGTCGGGGAAAATCTGTCAATACAGGCTGCAAATAAAGCATCATTGGCAAACAGGCACGGAAACATAACAAATTACGCAAACCGGCTTATTGTCCGGCTTAACGGCAAGATCATAAAAGCCAATATGGGCTGCGCGATAAAAACAATGATTCTCCGCCGGAACAGTTTGCGCATCAATATATGCAGAAGTTTTGACCGGCCGCACGCGCGGATCTGCGGGCTAAAGCACCTTTAATAAATAATTTTGCCGCCGCCCGTTTTAAAACGCAGGCGGCGGCACTGCCAAACTTGCCTAAGTTAACAATTTAACAGCTTATTCGGCAGGTTCTGCCAGGGCTGATTTTTCTTCCTCATCAAAACCGAGAAAGCCACCCGACTGGCGCGCCCAGAGTGAGGCATAAACACCCCCTTGTGCAATCAGCTCTTCATGGCTGCCATCCTCGATAATCCGTCCCTGATCCATCACAATCAAACGGTCAAGCGCAGCAATGGTTGACAGGCGATGGGCGATTGCAATCACTGTTTTGCCTTCCATCAACTGATAAAGACTATCCTGAATGGCAGCTTCCACTTCTGAATCAAGCGCGGATGTTGCTTCATCCAGAATGAGGATCGGCGCATCTTTCAGGATTACGCGGGCAATCGCCACACGCTGGCGCTGACCACCGGAAAGCTTCACACCCCGTTCACCCACATGGGCATCAAAACCCTTGCGGCCTTTCGGATCCGTCAATTGCGGCAGGAACTGGTCTGCCTGTGCCTGTGCCACAGCTTTCAGCATCATATCATCGGTTGCATCAGGGCGGCCGTAGCCAATATTATCCCTGACAGAACGGTGCAGCAGCGATGTATCCTGTGTCACCATACCAATATTGGCGCGCAGGCTGTCTTGTGTAACCTTGGCAATATCCTGTCCGTCAATCAGGATTTTGCCCTGCTCCAGATCATAAAACCGCAACAACAAATTAACCAGCGTTGATTTACCGGCACCTGAGCGGCCCACAAGGCCAACCTTTTCACCCGGGCGGATATGCAGCGACAAATCACTGATAATGCCCTTGCCCTTGCCATAATGAAAACCGATACGATCAAATGTAATCGCACCTGCCTGCACCTGCAACGGTTTTGCATCCTCATGATCAATCACCTTGCGCGGCTGGGCAATTGTGCGCATGCCATCTTCCACTGTGCCGATATTTTCGAACAGGGCAGACATTTCCCACATAATCCATTGTGACATACCGCTAAGGCGCAGACACAGCGCAATGCCGATTGCAACAGCACCGACAGACACAACATCACCAATCCATAATGCAATGCCCACCGTGCCCACCGCAAACAGCAGCACAGAATTCATAAGATAAAGCGAACCGAAAAACTGCGTCACCATGCGCATCTGCCGGTTTACCGTATCCTGAAACTGCTCCAGACTGTTGCGGACATAGGCCTCCTCACGTTGCGTATGAGAAAACAGCTTGACCGTGGCAATATTGGTATAACTATCCACAATACGGCCGGTCATCTCGGAGCGGGCATCTGCCTGCGCTTCAGAAATAACCCGCAAACGCGGGATAAAATAACGCAACAATCCGATATAGGCCATAAGCCAGACAATAAACGGAATCATCAGCCGCCAGTCAGCCGTTGCCGCAATCAGTAATGTACCGGTAAAATAAACCGCCACATAAACCATCACATCAGCAAGCTTGATCACCGTTTCACGCACCGCCAATGCGGTTTGCATCAGTTTGGTGGAGATACGTCCGGCAAATTCATCCTGAAAGAATGTCATGGACTGACGGATAAGATAGCGGTGCATCAGCCAGCGAATGCGCATCGGAAAATTGCCGATCAGCGTCTGATGTAAAACCAGTGATTGCAGAAACACAATCAATGGCAAGAGCACCAGAATAACCCCGCCAATCAATGCCAGACGCCAGCCCTCTTCCTGTAAAAAAGTCTCCCGGCTATGCTCATTCAGCCAGTCCACCACATTGCCGAGAAAGGCAAACAACGACACTTCAAAAATCGCGATCAGGGCTGTCAGCCCCGCCATCACGATAATCCAGCCCCACGCACCGCGGCTGTAATACATGCAAAATTTAAACAGCCCTTTTGGCGGCTGCTCCAGCGGAACCTCCGGATAGGCATTCAGCCTTTTTTCAAACCAACGAAACATTTCCACCTCAAATGCGGGGTCTGACCCCGCCAGGACAGCGATACCGCCGGCCATAATGGTTGGAACATATGGCTGCGGAATAATTATATATGAAACACGCAACCCGGCACAGATAGGGCATCTGCGCGCGTAAGCATGCCTTGAGGATAAGAAGATTAAATGCGCGAGAACATTCAATCAGATTACAAACGGAGAAAACGTATTGAACCTGTCACACCAATGGCACAACTCAACACCGGCAGCAGGTTTTCAGGCGGGATGCTGTTGCTACAGCAATCTGATAAATACGTTATTCATTTCAACAATTCCCTTCAGCGCAACGCCGCTTAAGGACGAAACGATACCGGCAGATAAAGCGCGGCACCACCCACAAGCAAAGCTGCTGCTACAGGGAACAGATTCAAAGAAATCTTCATGCTCATCACAGCCTCCTTATGGTCATCTGTTAAAATGGAGAGCCCTTATAGCATCATGTTCTTTTAACGGCCAGCCTCGTAAAATTATTTTCGTATCACTTTATTGAGAACACAGTGTTGCGTGA
The DNA here is from genome assembly GCF_051851455.1 of Pseudochrobactrum albidum. NCBI lineage: Bacteria > Pseudomonadati > Pseudomonadota > Alphaproteobacteria > Hyphomicrobiales > Brucellaceae > Pseudochrobactrum > Pseudochrobactrum albidum. The sequence continues at coordinate 38,761 of NZ_JBPVTR010000020.1, read as the reverse complement.
CAAATTCAACACAATTATTAACATGATACATTATACTAACGCGTGAAACACTTTATCTTATCGCAATAACAAGACCCTATGACGATCAATATTGCTTTGTACCAGCCCGATATTCCCGGCAATACCGGCACAATCCTGCGTATGGCTGCCTGTCTCGGCATGACTGTGCACATAATTGAGCCGGCAGGTTTTGACCTGTCTGACCGCGGATTAAAACGGGCGGGCATGGATTATCTGGAACAAGCAGCCCTTGTGCGCCATCTTGACTGGGAGCATTTCAACAATTGGCGTCTGGCACAAGGCCGCAGGCTGGTTCTGCTTTCCACCAAGGCTGCACAACCCTATACAGACTATTGCTGCAAGCCTGAAGATATTCTGCTCTTTGGCCGTGAATCAGCCGGCGTGCCGCAGCATGTGCATGAAATGTGCGAAGAACGTATTATCATTCCAATGGTTGAAGGTGCGCGCTCACTCAATCTTGCGCTCTCGGTCGCCATGGCTGCCGGTGAGGCTATCCGCCAAAGCCGCAACCGGTAAAAGACAGTCAAAACTTCACTCTTATATCAACAACTTATTCTAAAATTCGGAATCAATAACTGAACATCTTGAATCAGATTATCAGAAAATATCTGCAAATCATTCAATCCGAACTTGGCAGGCGCCGGATTGTAAACTCAATCACGTCATTGGGGCGCACATACCAGCTTTCTATCTCAGTCCAATAGGCAGCTTTCGGATAGGTATCAAACCATTCCCTGGCTTTTATCCGCGCCACACTGCGCGGCAAAGTAAATGTCTCACGGATAAAGCCATCACTGATATTCGATTTTGCGCCGGATGCCGCTTTACGCATCTGCCTGCGCAAACCTTCCAGCGGCGGCCTCGCCCGCGATGATTTTGACGGTGCGGATGCCATGAGCAATCTCCCTTGCATCTGCCTTGCGGCAAAAAAGAAACAACGGACACAAAAACAACAACACGCCTTGCAACAACAACACGCCTTGCAAACCTGCCACAATCAAAGCTGTGAACCGGCAAAAGCTGTGGAGCGGCTGCAACTTTGCCCTGCAATTTACCGCATAATTGCACTTGAAACGAGTCATTTTCTGCGCCTCTATGGCACACAGCCGTAAATAAAAACTGTTTTTTCAAAAAAGCAGAAAGCTTTCATAAACATAATCCGGTTTATGAAATATATATAACCTGTTGACAGCTGCTGATATATTGGCGCCGGAGTCATGATATCTGCGCCTGAACAGCTTTTCCGGTTTTGTGAGAACACGCTCTCCGGAACAGCGTCCAGCCATATGAACGCCAGCTGATGGCCGCAACGGATCACCATCAGCCCCAGACACCAAATAAGGAACCAAGCATGCAACGTCCGGATCTTCCAGCTCACCTGCCAGAAAATATTGATGAAAAAAAACAGCTGGCGCAAAACTGGTTTGAAGAATTGCGCGACCGTATCTGCGGCCTGTTTGAAACATTGGAGGATGAGCTCTCCGGCCCCTTAAGCGACCGTGAACCCGGCCGCTTTGTGCGCACCCCGTGGGCAAAGGATGAAGGCCGGGGCGGCGGCGGCGTTATGTCGATGATGCACGGGCGTGTTTTTGAAAAGGTCGGCGTACATGTCTCCACTGTCTATGGCGAATTTTCGCCGGAATTCCGCGCCCAGATCCCCGGCGCAGAGGAAGATCCGCGCTATTGGGCAAGCGGCATATCACTCATTGCCCACCCGCAAAACCCCAATGTGCCGGCAGTGCATATGAATACCCGCATGGTGGTAACCACGCGCCAGTGGTTTGGCGGTGGCGCAGACCTCACCCCTGTGCTTGACCGCCGCCGCACACAGGAAGATGCCGACAGTCAGGCTTTTCACAAAGCATTGAGTTTTGTCTGCAATAAACATGCCGCCATTGCCGATTATGAGCGGATGAAACAATGGTGTGATGAATATTTCTATCTGCCGCATCGTCAGGAGCCACGCGGTATTGGCGGTATTTTTTATGACTGGCTGCATTCAAATGATGAACAGGGCGGCTGGGATGCCGATTTTGCCTTCACCCGTGATGTCGGGCGCTGTTTTGCTGTGGTCTATCCCCATATTGTGCGCCAAAACTTTAACCAGCCCTGGACAGAGGAAGACCGTGAAGAACAGCTGATCCGCCGCGGACGCTATGTTGAATTCAACCTGCTCCATGATCGCGGCACGATCTTTGGCCTCAAGACCGGCGGCAATATTGCTTCAATCCTGTCATCCATGCCGCCCGTGGTAAAATGGCCATAAACAGCCTGAGGAAGATTACAGGCCGGTTCTTTTGTAAAAACAGAGCCTTCACATCCCTGATCAATATAATCAGGCCAATGAATCATCTTGCAAGGAACTGTCTTTAAATAATTGAAAACATAATAAAACAGGGCGGCATTCCCGCCCTGTTTAATCAGGATAATCCTGCCAGAAGCTCTTCCTTCGTAAGTTTAAATCCGCAATCCAGCCATTTTTTTTCCAGCGCCTTCAGCGCCTGTCCGAGAGCCGGCCCTTTTTCAAAACCCTGTTGCATCAAATCAGCCCCGCTCACAGGAAACACCGGTATCTGCGCGGTCAGCGCCACTTCCAGCAAGCGGTTGTAATGCCCTGCCCGCATCATAGCCTGATCATCATTTTCAGCTGCGGCACGCTCAGCAACCAGTGCCAGCCTGATACGGTCGGTCAGTGCCTGCCGCGAGCCGCCATAAATCAGCTTGATCAGCCCCGTATCTGATAATTCCGGCTTTGGCATATCAGCCAATGCCCAATTTTCAAGCCGCGCTTTATCCGCATTGGACAGGCGCAGCCTTTTGCCAAGCCCTGCCATGCGCGCGGCATCAGGCTGCACAATCGCTTGCAGACGCAAAAGTGCATCAGGCTGCCAGCCCAGATCCTGCTCACTGCGGATCAATGCATGAATCGTATCAATGCCCCATTTTTCGCTCTCCGGCAAAATCTGGCTCAAAACGCCAGACTGACGCATCCATAACAAGGCGCGTGAGGGATCGGGCGCTGCCAGCAGCTTTTTCAGCTCCGACCAGATCCGCTCGGCAGACAGGCTCTGCATAGAGGTTTTGAATTTGGCACAGGCTTTCAAGCCTTCTGCGTCCGGTCGCCCGGCACCATACCATGCGAAAAACCGGAAAAACCGCAAAATGCGCAGATAATCCTCCTGAATGCGCTGCTCCGCATCACCGATAAAACGCAATCTGCGGGCTTCAATATCTGCCAGCCCGCCGACATAATCCACCACATCGCCATTGGCGCATGCATAAAGCGCATTAATGGTAAAATCACGCCGCGCCGCATCAATCTGCCAGTCACGCCCGAAAGCAACACTGGCCTGCCGGCCATATGTCTCCACATCCGTGCGCAGCGTTGTAACCTCATAAGGCACACCATGCGCCACCACCGTTACCGTACCATGATCAACACCGGTCGGCACCACTTTAAAACCGCAATTTACTGCGCGTTTTCCGGTTTCCTGCGGCAAGGTCGTGGTTGCAATATCAACATCGCCCACAGGTTCGCCCAACAGCGTATTGCGCACAGCCCCGCCCACAATACGCGCCTCTTCCCCGCCATCAGACAAGGCAGCCAGCAATTTCTGCAAGCCGGCTGTGTGAAGCCACTTTGCACGATCAGCAATATTAAGGGCTGTTTTTTTTATTTCACTCACGCATAAAGCCTTTCATAGAGGCTGCGGATAATACCCGCTGTTGCCCCCCAAATATTCCTATTCTGATAATGAATAGCGTAATAAAACCGCTCATGTCCGGCAAATATCCGGCTTTCACGGCGATGCTCACGCGGATCCATCAAAAAATTCAGCGGCACCTCAAATATATCCGCCACCTCATCAGGATTGGCACGCAATTGAAACGGTGTGCGCACCACAGCCAAAACCGGTGTAATGGCATAACCGCTGCCGGTCATATATTGCGGCAGCCGCCCCATTATTTGTGCCTGCCTCACATCAAGCCCGATCTCCTCATTGGCTTCACGCAGTGCCGCATGTTCAGGGCTCTGATCTCCGGCATCAATCTTGCCGCCGGGAAAGGCCACCTGCCCGGAATGGCTGCGCAATTGCGCATTGCGTGTCGTCAGCAAAACACCGGCATGATCACCGCGATCCACCACCGGCACCAGAACCGCCGCCGGTTTCAGCTTCACTTTAAGGTGCCGGTCAACACAACCCGTTACAGAATTGCTGCTCCATTGCGGATTGAGCACATGGTCACCGCTCGCCGGCAAACCACTTGAATCAAACTCATCAGAAAGCGATACAAGATTTTGTTTTTTCTGTATTCTTTCGATAAAATCCTGTGCGGTAAATTCTGTTTCAGCCATTCATCACTCAAAAAATCACATTTGATCAACTGGCATCACCGGAAAAACCCGCCCCTGCGAGCGCAATACAAACATCCGTGTGCCATCAATCATCATCTCTTCGCCAAGCGCCACCAGATCATACATCACAGCACGGCTGACCAGCGCCTCCAAACGGCCTCTCACCATAATATAGGGCTTCAGCCCGCCGGTTTCATCATCAATCACAAAGCGCAGGCTGTGCTCCGCACCGGCTATTACCACATCGCCAACATTGGTGCGAAAGGTTAAAACCTGTGTTTCACCGGCACCTTCAACATGCATTTCAACAGCAATAAAATGCGCATCCTCAACACGGATGCCAATTTTTTCAACCGGCGTAACCAGATAGGTGCGGCCATCCGCATCCTTGCGCAAAACAGTGGAAAACAATCGCACCAATGCAGGCCGCCCGATCGGCGTGCCCATATAAAACCATGTGCCATCCGCCTTGATCTCTATATCAAGATCACCGCAAAAATCCGGCTCCCATTTTTCCACCGGCGGCAGGCTTCTGCCCTGTTTTCCCTCCGGTATATGGGCGGCGGCACGGCGCATCAGGGCATCCAGCCCGCTCCCGGTATTCATTGCCCCACCGGCATTGCCGCTGTTTTTCATATTTGCGCCGCTCTTCATTCCATATTCCTGTCAAGAGTATGATCGGATAATTCAATGCAGCGCGAATTAAACCCTGCCCTGCCATTTACCTGCCCATCAGCATGACATAGTCTTGCCCGATGATTCAAGTAAAGTCGGTTATCTGCCGCTCAGGCAAAACCAGCGCCACTGCAAACCACATCTGCAAAATCAGCACTTAAGCCACGATTTAAGAGGATAAGAATGAATTTCACTGCTGCTCCAAAAACCGATCCTCAATCTGTGGTCAAGGCCGCTGATCAGGCTGTGAGCGATATTGCCTCAATCCGCGCGCAGATAGGTCAGGTTATATATGGCCAGCAACAGGCGGTAGGAAACACAATCACGGCTCTGCTTGCCGGCGGCCATGCGCTGCTTGTCGGTGTTCCGGGGCTTGCCAAAACCCGTCTGGTAGAAACGCTTGGCACAGTTTTAGGCCTTAACAGCAAGCGTATCCAGTTCACGCCAGATCTCATGCCATCTGATATTATCGGCTCTGAAGTGATGGATCAGGATAGCGAGGGGCGCCGCTCGTTCCGCTATATTAAAGGGCCGGTTTTTTCCCAATTGCTGATGGCCGATGAGATTAACCGCGCTTCACCGCGCACCCAGTCGGCACTGTTGCAGGCCATGCAGGAATATCATGTCAGCGTTGCCGGAAAGCGTTATGATCTGCCAAGCCCTTTTCATGTTCTTGCAACCCAGAACCCGCTGGAACAGGAGGGCACCTATCCGCTGCCGGAAGCCCAGCTTGACCGTTTTCTGATGCAGATCAATATTGATTATCCCGATATTGAGGCAGAACGCGCCATTTTGCTTCACACCACCGGCACGGCACAGGCATGCGCTGCCAAGATGATTGATGCCGCCCGCCTGCAGGAAATCCAGCAGCTTGTGCGCCAGATGCCGGTACCGGAGACTGTACTTGAGGCAATTTTAAAGCTGATACGCTCTGCCCGTCCGGATGCGGATAATATCCATGCAAAAAACCATATCAGCTGGGGGCCGGGTCCGCGTGCCGGACAGGCTCTGATGCTCTGCGCCCGCGCCCGCGCCCTTTATGAAGGCCGCCTTGCCCCTTCTGTGGATGATGTAAAGGCACTGGCAGAACCGGTATTGCAACATCGTATGGCGCTGAATTTTGCCGCACGCGCCGATGGCGTGAACATACATGATGTGATTGCCAAACTCACACAGGCACTTGATTAATGGCTGCAAATTTCATGTCTGCAACAGGCGCGATCGTCAATAAAGAGCAGGCAGCCGATCTGCTGGCGCCCTCACGCCTGCAGGCTGCACTTTTGCCAGACATTATCACACAGGCGCGCCAGATTGCAGGCTCAGTGATCAATGGCTGGCATGGGCGGCGCAAGCGTGGCACCGGCGATAATTTCTGGCAGTTTCGTCCCTTTATGCAGGGCGATATGCTGTCACAAATTGACTGGCGGCGCTCTGCACGGGATGATCACACTTATATTCGCGATCGTGAATGGGAAACCGCCCATACAATCTGGTTATGGTGCGACCCCTCTCCCGCCATGCTCTACCGCTCAAAATTCAGCCCTGTTTCCAAGCAGCAGCGTGCATTGGTGCTCACACTTGCACTGGCAGAACTGTTCAGCCGCTCGGGCGAGCGTATCGCCTATCCCGATGTGCTGCCCCCGCTGGTGGCACGCAATGGCGCTGAACGGCTGGCCACAGCCCTTGCGCGGCATGGCAATCTGCCGCTGCAGCCTGATCTGCAACCAGTACAACCTTTTAATGAGCTGGTGCTGATCAGCGATTTTCTGCAGCCGGCAGATCAATTGCAAAAACAGTTTGCACAAATTGCCGGACGCGGCATCCGCGCCCATTTGATTGCCGTTGCCGATCCGGCAGAAGCGGATTTTCCATTTTCCGGCCACACAGAATTTACAGATCCCGTGAGCGGGCAAAAGCTCACAGCCGGCAAGGCGCAAAATTATGCGCAGGACTATCGCAGGCTCTATCAGGCACAGAAAGATTATTTGCGTGATCTTTGCACCGCTTACGGCTGGAGTTATGTCAGCACATTAACCGACAAGCCTGCCGCCCATGCATTAACAACCCTGCACGGTTTTCTCAGTTCAGGTTTTTCTTCCGGCGGAGGCAAAATATAAATGCCGCTCATCTTTACCGCCCCCTGGCTTCTTGCCGGCCTTGCAACCCTGCCCGTTATCTGGTGGCTGCTGCGTGCCATACCGCCAAAGCCTGCGCAGGAGCCATTTCCGCCACTGGCTATTTTGGCGCGTCTTATCCGCCATGATCAGCAAGCCAGCAAAAGCCCCTGGTGGCTGACCCTGCTGCGCTTACTGATAGCCGCCCTGATAATTTTTGCTGTTTCAGGCCCGGTATGGAAACCGCTCCCTGTCGGTTTCACCGGTTCTCAGCCGGTTGCCATCATGCTTGATAATGGCTGGGCATCTGCACCCCGATGGGATGCCTTTCAAAATCAGGCGCAATGGCTGATCAATAATGCAGAGAAAAATGATGCGCCGGTTTTCCTCATCGCAACCGCTGATGCTGAAGCCGGTGAGAGTGGCCCTTTTAATGCAGCACAGGCAGCAGAGCGCCTGCAAGCCCTGAAGCCGCACCCCGTTCCGGTTGATCGTGCCATTGCAGCAAAACGCCTGCAAACTGCCCTCAACGGCAAACCACAAAGCCGCATTTTCTACCTCACAGACGGGCTGGCCACACCACAGGATAAAACCGCATTTGCAACATTGGATAAAATTGCAGCCAGTTCTCTGCAACTGATCATGCCGGAAGATGCGCAACTTTATGCAATAACCGGTGCGGCCAATCATCCCGATGCGCTCAAAGTGCAATTGCTGCGCCCGCAACAGAATAATACAGCGCAAAATTTGCGCATCACGGCCTATGACAATCAAGGGCGGGTGCTAGCCGGCACAGGTGCAGATTTTGCACAAGGGGCGGCCACAGCAAATGCTGAACTGAAAATTCCGGTAGAATTGCGCAACGACACGGCAATGCTGCGTATTGATAACAGCGCGCAGGCTGCCGCAACATGGCTGCTTGATGAAAATAACCGCCGCCGCCGTGTCGGGCTTCTGAATGCGGGCAATGCCGATAAGGCACATTCTCTGCTTTCGCCTTTGCATTATATCTCATCTGCCATGGCCCCTTTTGCCGACCTGATTAGCGCCAATGAACAGGATCTGGCGCAATCTGTTGACAGGCTTCTGCAACAGAAACCGTCAATTATTGTCTTGTCTGATATCGGCCGCCTGCCGGAAAATGCCGCTGCCAAACTCAGCCGATGGGTTGAAAACGGCGGTACCTTGCTGCGCTTTGCCGGCCCACGTTTGGCAGCGGCGCAAACGAATGAACAAACCGCCAAACGTGATCCGCTTCTGCCGGTGCAATTGCGCGGCGGCCAGCGCAATCTTGGCGGCACATTATCCTGGTCAACCCCGCAGCATATTGCACCGGCGCCGCAAAACAGCCCGTTTCATGGCATTGCTCTGGCTGATGATATAACCGTGCTCAAACAGGTATTGGCAGAGCCCTCTGCCGACTTGATGCAAAAAAGCTGGCTCAATCTTACAGACGGCACCCCGCTGATCACCGGTGAAAACCGCGGATCAGGGCGTGTGATCCTGTTTCACATTGCGCCGGATGTCGGCTGGTCTAACCTGCCATTATCCGGCAGTTTTGTTGATTTGCTGCATCGTATAACCGAGCTTTCCGCAACACAGGCTGGTGATAACGGCATTGAACAAGCCGCCTCACTGCCCGCCTATCGCCTGCTGGATGCAGCGGGCAATCTGGGCAGCCAGCCACGCGCGGCCAAACCGCTGGTGGTTGAAAAAGGCAAAACGCCTCTCGTCTCCGCCCTCACACCCCCTGGCCTTTACGGCACAGAACAGGCCTATAAAGCCTTAAACCTGATGAACAGCAACAGCACCATGGCACCGCTTGCAAAACCTGTGATGGCAACCACTGTCAGCATGGTTGTGGCCACAAAAGCGCAGAGCATCAATCTGCAAGGCTGGCTGTTTGCACTGGCAGCACTGCTGCTGGCGCTTGATGGTTTTATGATTTTATGGATCAGCGGTGTTTTTTCCCGCAACAGCATCAGAAATTTCAGCCGGCGCAATTCCGGCGCGCTGAAATCCCTGTTGCTATTATTTGCACTGTCCCCGCTCTTTGCCGCAGCGCCGTTTGCTCTCCCCCCTGCACAGGCAGCAGAAACCGCATCCCCAAAAGATGACAGCAAACCCGGTGACGGGGAAAAAATCGCTGTGCTTGATGTTACGCATCTGGCCTATGTCATCACCGGCGATAAGACCATTGATGAAACCAGCCGTATGGGGCTTTCAGGGCTTAGCCAGTTTATTGCGGATAAAACCGCACTGGAGCCAGGCGCACCGATTGGCGTTAATCCGGAAAAGGATGAACTGGCCTTTTACCCCATGATTTACTGGCCGGTTGATGCAAAAGCCCCGTTTCCGAGTGAAAAAGCCCTGCAGCGCATTGATGCCTATATGCAGCAGGGCGGCACGGTGCTTTTTGACACGCGGGATCAGCTGACCGGCAATGCCGGAGGCACTGGCGGCACCAGCCCGGCAACACAACGCCTGCGCGATATGCTGGATATGATGAATATCCCCCCGCTCAGTCCCGTTGCTGATAATCATGTTTTGAGCAAAACTTTTTATCTTATGCCCGATTTTCCCGGGCGTTACCGTGGCAGCCCGCTCTGGGGAGAAGCCCAGCCGGACAATAACACGGCAAATCGCAATAATGATCCGGCCGGCAGGCCGGTTAGCAATGGAGATGGTGTAAGCCCGATTTTGATTACTGCTAATGATCTTGCCGGTGCATGGGCAATGGATGAAAACTGGCAACCGCTTTATCCCACAGTGCCCAATGACCCGATGCAGCGTATTTATGCCCTGCGCGGCGGGGTCAATATTGTGATGTATGTATTGACCGGAAATTACAAGGCCGATCAGGTGCATGTGCCTGCGCTTCTGGAAAGGCTTGGCAACTGATGTCCAATTTATTTTCCTTACAATTCTCGCCGCTTTTAAGCCCGCTCTGGCTGGTCTTGTGCCTTATGCCGCTGGCACTGATAACGATAACCGGCCTTATTTTGCGCAAACGCGGCAGCTGGCTGCGCCTTGCCGGTTTTGCAGCCCTTGCCCTTGCCCTGCTTAACCCTGAAATAACCCGCGAACAGCGCAATCCGCTCAAAACCATTGTCGCCATTGTGGTTGACCGCAGCCCCAGCCAGTCTCAGGGCAAGCGCACACAGGATACGGACAGCGCACTTGAAGCTCTGAAAAAACAATTTGCCGCACAACCCGATATAGAAATGCGGATAATTGAAACACAGGCCAACAACCGCGATAATACACAGCTGTTTCAGGCATTGAATAAGGGCTTGCGCGATGTGCCGCCATCGCGCATTGGCGGGGCAATTATGATCACCGATGGTCAGGTGCATGATGTGCCGGCAAAACCGGATGAATTCAGCACCGCCATGCCGCTCCATGCGTTGATTACCGGCGCAGCCGATGAGTTTGACCGCAGCATCCGCTTTATCCGCGTACCGCGTTTTGGCCTTGCCGGCAAACCGCAGGATCTGGTGTTTCGTGTTGAGGATACAGGCAAAATGCCAGCCGGGATGCAGGCTGCCATGGTCACTATCCGCATCAATGGTGAGCCTGTTGCCACTATCCGCGCCGTGCCCGGACAGGATACCAAAACTGCAATCACCCTGCCCCATGCCGGACGCAATATTATAGAGATAGCAACCGGCGCGATCACGGGCGAGGTTACCGCTGCCAATAATCAGGCAGTGGCACTGATTGATGCCATTCGCGAAAATCTGCGTGTATTGCTGGTATCCGGCGAGCCCAATAATGGTGAACGCACATGGCGCAACCTGCTCAAATCCGACACATCTGTTGATCTTGTTCACTTCACCATTCTGCGCCCGCCTGAAAAGCAGGATGATACACCCATCAACGAATTATCGCTGATCGTCTTTCCAACGCGCGAATTATTTGTCGATAAGGTGGAAGATTTTGATCTTATCATTTTTGACCGCTACCAGCACCGCAATGTGCTGCCGCTGCTCTATTATGATTATATCGCCCAATATGTGCAAAACGGCGGTGCCCTGCTGATTGCCGCAGGCCCTGAATATGCAGGCAGCATGTCTATTGCCCGCACGCCGCTTCTTGGTGTTTTGCCGGCATTACCAACCGGAAGTATCACGGAAAAAGGCTTTTATCCGCGCCTTACAGAGGCCGGAAAACGCCACCCTGTAACCCGTGGTCTTGAGGGCAGCACACAGGAACCACCGCAATGGGGACGCTGGTTCCGCTCGATCAATATTGCCCCGCCGCAAGGGGAAACGGTCATGCAGGGGCCTGATAACAAGCCGCTGATGGTGCTGAGCCATCAGGGTAAAGGGCGGGTTGGCATGCTTTTGTCTGATCAGGGATGGCTCTGGGCGCGTGATTTTGAAGGCGGCGGCCCCTATGCCTCGCTCTATCGCCGTATGGCGCATTGGCTGATGAAGGAACCGGAACTGGAGGAAGAAGCACTAAGCGCAAAAGGCAGCGCCGGCCACCTGCAAATCACCCGTCAGACCATGAGCGATAAAGTGCCGCCCGCCAAAATTACCGCACCTTCCGGCAAGGTCTTTGAGGCAGACCTGCTACAATCTGTTGCCGGCCGGTTTACAGCTGATGTAACGGTGAGCGAACAAGGGCTGTACCGGATAGAAAATGGTGATTATTCCGTGCTTGCCCATGTCGGCAATGCGGATACACCGGAACAGCGCGACATTATTTCCACCACGCAAAAATTGCAGCCCGTGGCAGCTTCAAGCGGCGGCAATATTCTGCGGCTGCGGCAAGCCGCACAACAAAATGCCATCACAGTGCCGGATATTATGCTGATGAACGCCTCGCAGAAGCAAAGCCCGCAAGGCAAGCTCGGCCTGCGCCCCACACAGGATACAGTTTTGGTGGCTGTACATCATATACCGCTCTTTACCAGCCTGCTGGCTTTGGCGGCTCTGCTGCTCATTCTCGGCGGCACATGGTATCGTGAAGGGCGCTGATAATAAAAGCGGTTTCAAGATTATTGAAACCGCCCCTTCCCGCCTCACAGCTGATTGATATGCCGCACAACCCCTGCCAGTTCATCAAGCGCAGGGCCGGCCTGTTTTTCACTGCCGGGCAAGATACAGGCCAGTAGCCGTTCCGGGTTAACCGGAGCAGGCATAATCACCTTGGCTGCATCCACTTTAATAAAGCCAAATGCATTATAATAAGGCGCATCGCCCACCAAAAGGCTTAGCCGGTGCCCTGCTTTTGCGGAAGCCTGCATGGATTGATGCATCAAAATCCGGCCGATACCCCGGTTTTTCCAGCCATCACGCACCACCAAAGGTCCCAGCAATAATGCAGGCGTGGTGCCGATTGCAATCGGTGTCATCCTCACAGAGCCGATCACCCGCCCGCCATGCAAAGCAACAAAAGACAGATCACGCTCATGCGGCCCGCCCTCGCGGATACGTGCCGCAGCGCGCACAAATCTGCCCGGACCAAAGGCAAGCGCATTGATTTCTTCGATTTCCGCATCATGAGCACAGGTTTCCTGCGCATAGATCAGATCAGTCTGCAACATGGCATATCACTTATTCAGGCTATAAATTATTCAGGCTATAAATCCGGAAATGCGAATTGCGCAGAATATAAGGCGCAAAACGCAAACAGGCATCAACCGGTGCCGCGCACCGTTCACAATCTCATCGTCGGATGAACTGCAGACCTGTCAATTTTGTTCTCCTGAAACGGATATACCGCAAAGCTGTGCGGACGGCCGTATTTATCATTATTCAGATGCAACGTAAAGAGCCTGCAAAAACTGCCGGTATAAAAAATAATGCTGTTTTCAAACCATATGCCCGAAGAGAGAACCGGCCTGTTGACTGCTTTACTGCCGATTGCAGTGACAGTTTTATCACACTGAATAATCAACATGTTGCAATACAGCATTTTATTGCCGCCTATTGATTTGAATCAATGGGGCGCAGGCTGTCCGGTGCCAGACAGGCCATATTCTTGATATAGTTTAAGGAAAATCGAACATGGTAATTTTTCCGGCAAAACGTCACATTTGCGCTCTTCTGTCCGCATCTGCCCTCACAATTTTTGCAGGCCAGCCTGTGCTCGCAGCCGATGCAATCATTGCGCCGGAGGCACCGCAGATCACTGAGCCGCTTCCGGCAGCCACAAGCCCGTGGCAGATCCGTGTGCGCGCCCTTGGCGTTGTGCCTGAAAATTCCGGCTATGTTGACCAAATTCCGGATTCAGGCCTGAAATATTCCAACACTATCGTGCCGGAACTGGATATTTCCTATTATTTTACCGACAATCTTGCAGCAGAGCTTATCCTCGGCACCACTTATTCCAAGATCACCGGCAAAGATGCCATTGACGGCTGGATGTCGGTAAAGTCTGGCTGCTGCCGCCAACTCTGACCATGCAATATCACTTCACCAATTTCGGCGCTTTCAAACCTTATATCGGCGCCGGTGTGAACTACACTTTCTTCTATAATCAAAAGGCCCATGATTCAGATTACCTGAAAGTTAAAAACACCTTTGGCGGCGCGCTGCAGGTTGGCTTTGACTATATGATTGACGACCATTGGGGCTTCAACCTTGATGTGAAAAAGCTTTATCTGCGCCCGGATTTTGACGTCACAGTCGGCGGAACACAATTGAGCGGCAAAGCCAAGCTCGATCCGTGGCTGATCGGTACAGGCATCACCTACCGTTTCTGATTTCCGTCCAGAAACGGTTCAGCCCTGCGTCAATCCATGCGCAGGGCTTTTTTTTACACAAATCAATTTCTAAAAACTAATCCGTAAAAATCAGGCTGCCCCAATCCGCCCGGCGCATTTGTGCAAACAATTCCTTGTCGCGTCTGGTCACCAAACGCTCGGACACAACGCCATCCTTATTGCATAATTTGATACTGACCTTACCGCCGCCGGTTTTAGGCTGTTTCAATATTCTTTGTCCGCCAAGCAGTACCGGTTCGCGGCACACAGCCAGATAGCTGAATTTTTCATCTTCCCACGGCACATCCGCCTCTTTGGTCAAGCGGTGGATTTTGGATCGCGCCACGCGGCGGGAAAAATGGCACCAGTCCGGCGACTGAATATGGCAGGCAAGCCGGTGCGTGCAAGGCGCGGCAATATGGGCGCCAAGCGCCTGCAATTGTGCTCTCGCATCCATAATCCTCTGCCAGCCGGCAGGTGTGCCCGGCTCCACAATAACCAGCATGGATTCTGTCATTTGCCATAATTGCGCAATCAGTTTTTCACGCGCCGGTTCCTCCAGTTCGTCCAGCACATAAGCCAGTGTTACCAGAGATGCGGCACGGGCATTATGCAAACCGGCACGCACATCCACAGCTTGCCATTCCGCCCGCCCCACCGGCGCATGGGCAGACAGCGCCTCCCCCACTGTGCGAATAGCCTTGCTGCCTTCCAGCATCAATGCTGTTTCCATCTCAGGCCACAAGGTGCAGGCTGCCCACATTGCCGTGCCGGGGCCTGCGCCAACATCCAGATGGCTGCGCGGCGCAAAATCCGGACAAACCGCTGCCGCCTCCTGCAAGGCAGAAAAGACAGCGGCAAAAGTTGCCGGAAGACGCGCTGCAAGATAGGCTTTGGCGGCAAGCTCATCCGATAAATGCCAGCGCCCGTCACGCGTCTCCGCACGGTAGCGACGGCTTAACATGGCAGAAGCACGCTGCAAATCGCCAAGCGGCACATGCTGCAATTGCGCATCCACGGCCTGTTTTAAAGCCACTGGTAATTCCATCACTCTGCCCCGGATTATAAAATTCCAGCAGCGCCTTAACGCTTATCTCCAGATCTGTGAAGTGATTTTCCAGATAAAATATACGTTAAGGCGCAGCAAAGTGATTTTAAAACTCATGTTTCACGTTTTATCAGCGTTCCAGCACCTGACGAATATCCACCAGATTGGAGCGCACACGCAAAATATGGAACCCCATTGTTGTGAGATGTGACGGGGTAAACCACGCATCCTGACGGCCATTGGAGACAATAACCGGCTGCATCTCCAGTGCCGAGCGCAATTGCTGCTCCATCGTATCCCACAAGCCATCAAGATGTTTTTCAGCCAGAACGGTTTTAAAATCCGAATGGGTTGCTCGCAGCAGGCCGTAATAAGCATAGAGCTGGCCATAGGCAAACCAGAACCGGTCATCGGCGCGGGTGTCAAACCAGCCCGCATGATAATTGTCAGAACGGTCTTTCAAAATAGCTGAAGTTGAACCAAGATCACTGGCTATACGATCTACATATTGAATAAGATTATCCGCACGGGCATCAAAAATTGCCTCGCATTTTTCAAGGCGCTGATTAAAGGCGCGCAGCTCCCTGATAGCTGAACGGTAATAATGCGGCGTTGGCGTTTTAAAACCAAACGGATTGAGGCCAAAATACCAGGTATCCTCACGAAACTGCACATTACCGCGGGCTTTTTGCAAGTCATTATCAATCTGCGATGTACCACGCAGCCGGCCAAGCGAATCCACCAGTTCAATGGCAGTGCGGCGCACAGCTGAATGCACACCCCGCTGGAACGATGCCTTATTATCAAGAAACGGTGTGCAATCCCAGTCAAGACCAAAGAACCCCGCCTTGTAAAACAGCATGGAGGAAATCCATGCATTCTTATTAACATTAAAATCAGTCAAATCAGCTGTCACCTCTGCCAGGGCTGATGGTGCGCAAATACGCGCTCCTGCATTGTCCGCGCCATTATTGGCCGCCGAAACACCTTCATCTTCAGTATTGGTATTCTGCGCATTTCCGGCATTTTCATTGGCAGGGCTGTGATCGGCCTGCGATTTGGCCTGCGCACCCGCATTCTTAGCGGGCTCAACAGCTTCCCCCGGCGTTATCGCCGTCTGGTAGCTGTATTTTGCCGGATAATCGGGATCAAAATCAGTCCAGATCTGAGTCTGGACAACAAAATATCCATAAAGAGCAAAAAAGCCCAGCAGCACCGCGGCAATAACAGTTTTCCACAAGATGCCGAATTGCATAAAAATGCGCCACAAAGCAGCGAAGGGAACAGCAACCAGCCGCAAGACCGCAACAACCATATGCCCGATAAATGTCAATATATTTCCAATAATCGTCACGGTTCCATCCTTTGCCTGTCCGCGCCCAGCATATCCATAAAAAAATTGCAGCAGCTGCCGTATCAGCGTGGCAGGGCCGGTCTGCAATGCAATTTTTATGCAGTGTCATAAAAAATTTAAGGTCTATTACAATGCTTTCAATATTATTCTGCAAATTTTATTTTCAGTTTTGGCCTTGAAATTATTGAATATTATTTTTAGCCTTTCCCATCTCGACCTTTTTTATCGTGTTTGCGGATATAGGGCTAATTAAATTGCTTGAAGACCGCCACTTTTGATGCTTGTCTTTCAAACTGTGAGAACCGGAGCATAACAGGCAAATTGCATCAAACACGTTCAGGGTAAAAAATAATAAGACAAAGCCCTGCTTAATGAAAAAATAATCCGGTTAATGGAGATATGAATGCGTTTTCTGTCCGAAAAATATCTATCCGCCATACAGTATAAACCGGTTGCAGGCCGCAAATCGGTGCTTGTGTTGGCCACTGCCACGCTTATGGCTTGCAGCAACAGCGCCCTTGCCGCAGAGCCGGAAGCCTGCGCAACCATCCGCTTTTCCGATGTCGGCTGGACAGACATCACCTCAACAACCGCCGTCACCACGGAAATTCTCAAAAGCCTCGGCTATAAAACAGATATCAAAATCCTCTCCGTACCGGTAACCTACGCTTCCTTAAGCAAAAAAGATATTGATGTCTTTCTGGGTTTCTGGAACCCGTCCATGGCCGCAGATTTGCAACCCTATCTGGACGATAAGAGTGTAATCACCCTGCGCACCAATCTCACAGGGGCAAAATATACATTGGCCGTACCGGCTTTTGCCTATGATGCGGGGCTGAAAAACTTTGCGGATATTGCCAAATTTAAAGATCAGCTTGGTAATAAAATCTATGGCATCGAACCGGGCAATGACGGTAACCGCCTGATTCTTGATATGATTTCCAAGGGGGCATTTGGGCTTAAAGATTTTGAACTGGCAGAATCTTCCGAGCAAGGCATGCTGGCACAGGTTGCCAAGGATATTAAATCCAAAAAGCCGGTTGTTTTTCTTGGCTGGGAACCCCATCCGATGAATTCGCGCTTTGATATGCGCTATCTGGAAGGCGGCGATGAATTTTTCGGGCCAGACCTTGGCGGCGCTACGGTCGAAACCAATGTCTGGAACGGCTATATTGAGCAATGTCCGAATGTCGGCAAATTCCTAACCAATCTGGAATTCACCCTTGATATGGAAAACCAGATCATGGGGAAAATTCTGGATGACGGCGAAGAGCCTGCAAAAGCCGCAAAGGCCTGGATCAAAGCCAATCCGGATGCTCTCACCCCGTGGCTGAAAGATGTAACCACTTTTGACGGCAAAGACGGACTTGCAGCTGTTAAACAGGCTTTTGGGCTTTGATACATGATCAGCCCTGCTGCCCGCAGCAGGGCTGATCATAGATTGCGGCTTAAAATCATAACGCCGCTGCTTGCTATCAATAACAGGAAAATGAGGGCCTGACTTTTGGACTGGCTGACATCACAAAAAATTCCCGTCGGGCGAACGGCAAAAAATGCAGTCACCTGGTTAACAGACAATCTGAGCTGGCTGTTTGATGGCATTGCCGCCATTATGCAAATATTGATTGACGGGTTACTCGCCGTTTTGAAATTTCCGCACCCATTTGTGCTGATTATCATTTTTGCAGCCATTGCATGGGCTTTGCGCAGAAAGATCTCCGTTGTTCTTTTAACGATTATCGGTTTTCTTTTTGTGCTCAATCAGGGCTATTGGGACCAAACACTCGAAACACTGACACTGGTTCTTTCAGCCTGTTTTATCTGCATGCTTCTGGGTGTGCCGCTTGGCATTGCCACCGCACACAGGCCAAGGCTTTATGCTGTGGTGCGGCCGGTGCTTGATCTTATGCAAACCCTGCCAACCTTTGTCTATCTCATTCCGGCAATTGTGTTTTTCGGTATCGGCATGGTTCCGGGGCTGCTTGCTACAGCCATTTTTGTGCTTCCTGCGCCTGTGCGCCTCACCCATCTTGGCATTTCCTCAACACCGGAACATCTTATTGAGGCCGGCGAGGCATTTGGTGCTTCTCCCCGTCAATTATTGTGGAAGATTGAGCTGCCTTATGCCATGCCGCAAATTCTGGCTGGGCTCACCCAAACAATCATGCTGTCCCTGTCAATGGTGGTGATTGCCGCTCTTGTCGGCGCAAATGGTCTTGGCGTCCCGGTTGTTCGTGCGCTCAACTCGGTCAATACCGCGCTTGGTTTTGAGGCCGGTCTTGTCATTGTTGTTGTCGCCATCATCCTCGACCGCATTTTCCGTCCGGGCAAGGATCAGTAATCATGGCTTCCATCAGTCTTCAGAATATCAGCATTATTTTCGGCAATAAAACTGAAAAAGCACTCGATCTTGCCGATCAGGGCTTCAGCCGCTCGGAAATTCAAACAGAAACCGGCCATATTCTCGGCGTGCATAATTGCTCTCTGGATATCCGCGAGGGTGAGATGCTCGTCTTGATGGGGCTGTCCGGCTCGGGTAAGTCCACGCTGTTGCGGGCCATCAACCGCCTCAATCCTATCAGTCGCGGCTGTGTCACAGTCCATCATCAGGGGGAAGAGATTAATGTAGGGGCTGCAGGCACCGCGCAATTGCGCTATCTGCGTATGCATCTGGTTTCCATGGTGTTTCAGCAATTTGGCCTGTTGCCATGGCGCACGGTTGAAGAAAATGTCGGCTTCGGGCTGGAAATTGCTGGCACAAACAAAACTGAACGTGCAGCAGCCGTGCAGCATCAGCTGGAGCTGGTAGGCTTGCAGGATTGGGCGAAAAGAAAGGTCGGAGAACTTTCTGGCGGCATGCAGCAACGTGTCGGCCTTGCCCGCGCCTTTGCCACCGGCGCACCCATTTTGCTGATGGATGAGCCTTTTTCCGCGCTGGATCCGCTTATCCGTGCGCGTCTGCAGGATGAGCTCTTGCATTTGCAGGCTCATCTGAAAAAAACCATTGTCTTTGTCAGCCATGATCTTGATGAAGCAATGAAACTTGGCAATCGCATTGCGATTATGGAAGGCGGACGCATCATTCAATGTGGCAGCGGACAGGAAATATTGCTCAATCCGGCCGATGATTATGTGGCGGATTTTGTTGCCAATATGAACCCGCTCGGCGTGCTGTTTGCATCCGATATCATGTCTGCGCTTGACCGCAGCGCCCCGCCCCGCCCTTTTACGGCAACCGCAAAACCCGACACGCCAGTGCAGGATATTATGCAGGCGATGGTGCGTAATAATGGCGATATCGGCGTTGTCCATAATGGAGCGATTATCGGCAAAATCTCTGCCGATGATGTGGTGCGCGGATTAACCAGGCACCGCCGCTAGACCATGTCCGGTAAAAATGCAGGCGGTTTTGCATTCAGACAATACGCCCAATAAAAGAGCAGAACATTTCTGTTTTTACATAAAAGCTGAGAATACAAAACGCCGCGCTGAAAGATCAGCGCGGCGTTTTTTAAAAAACCGGATCAGCAGTCAGGCGAGTGAGCGTTTTTTCGCCCGTTCGGCCACACGCCGGCGAATGCTTTCAACATCCGCGCGCGGAGTGGCCGCAAACAGCTTCTTGGTATAATCATGGCGCGGATGATTGAACACGTCATCCCGTGTGCCATATTCCACCACTTCGCCGAAATACATCACCATCACCTCATCGGCAATATAGCGCACCACGGAAAGATCGTGACTGATAAACACATAAGTCAGGTCAAACTCTTCCTGCAGATCAGCCAGAAGATTAAGCACCTGCGCCTGTACGGAAAGATCAAGTGCGGAAACCGGCTCATCCAGCACCAAAAGGCGCGGACTTAACATCAGCGCACGCGCAATGGCAATACGCTGGCGCTGACCTCCGGAAAACATATGCGGATAACGGTTGAAATGCTCACGGCCAAGCCCGACCTTGAGCAGCATCTGCATTGCCTTTTCCTGACGTTCTTCCGCTGTCATTTTTGTATTCAGCAAAAGCGGCTCTGCCAGCACATCACCGATTTTCTGACGCGGATTGAGTGAACCATAAGGGTTTTGAAACACGATCTGCACACGCTGGCGCATTTCGCGGCTCAAGCCGTCTTCGGCAATATTGACCGGATGACCGTCAATCAGCAATTCGCCGGATGTCTGCGGATCAATCAATGTCAGAATACGCGCCAGCGTTGATTTACCACAGCCGCTCTCGCCGACGATTGCCAGCGTTTTGCCCTTTTCAACCGAAAAGCTGACATCCTTGACCGCATGTACCGTTTTACCCTTGGAGAATAATCCGCCGCGTGTGTGATAATCCCGCACAATATTGCGGGCTTCCAAAACGATTTCACTCATATGGCGGCTCCTGATGTGGCAGTATTCTGCATCACAAAATCCGATACAGTTGGCAAACGGTCACCGGTGGCATTTTCCGGCAGGGCGGAAAGCAGAGCCTTGGTATAAGGGTTTTGCGGATTTTCAAACAGCGACAGCACATCCGCATCTTCCATCTTGTGCCCTTTATATTGCACAATCACACGGTCTGCGGTTTCTGCCACAACCCCCATGTCATGAGTGATCATGATCAGCCCCATGCCATGCTCTTCCTGCAGCCGCATCAGAAGATCAAGAATCTGCTTCTGAATCGTCACGTCAAGGGCGGTGGTGGGCTCATCGGCAATAAGCAATTTCGGATTACAGGCAATGGCCATTGCAATCATCACACGCTGACACTGCCCGCCCGACATCTGATGCGGATAGCTGGACAGACGCTCGGCCGCATCGCGGATCCCGACCAGTTCCAGAAGCTCAACAGCACGGGCACGGCGCTGTGCCTTACCCATCCCCAGATGATAACGAAGCACCTCTTCAAGCTGGAAGCCCACCGTAAAACACGGATTAAGGCTGGCAATCGGCTCCTGAAAAATCATTGATATCTCACGGCCGATAATTGCCCGGCGCTCTTTTTCACTGATTGTCAGAAGATCACGGCCGTCAAACACCATCTTGTCTGCAGTCACAGTTGCGGTTTTGGGCAACAACCCCATAACCGCAAGCATGCCAACGGATTTGCCAGAGCCGGATTCACCGACAATGGCCAGCACTTCGCCGGAATCCACAGTAATATCAATGCCGTCAACGGCTTTGAAAAGCCCTGTTGACGTATCAAAAGCAACTGTCAGATTTGTAATTTCCAAAAGAGCCATCATCAGCTCCTCTTCAGTTTCGGGTCAAGCGCATCGCGCAGGCCATCGCCCACCAGATTGATCGCCAGAACGGTGATCAGAATAGCAAGCCCCGGAAATGTAACAACCCACCAGGCACGGGTGATAAATTCGCGTGCTTCTGCAAGCATTGTGCCCCATTCCGGTGTTGGCGGCTGTGCCCCCATACCAAGAAAGCCAAGAGCCGCAGCATCAAGGATTGCATTGGAGAAAGACAATGTGCCCTGCACGATCAGCGGCGCAATACAATTTGGCAAAATGGTTTTGAACATCAGGCGCAGTCTTCCCGCGCCGGCAAGCTTGGCAGCAACCACATATTCACGGTTTTTCTCCGCCATCACCGCAGCGCGGGTCAGGCGTGCGAAATGCGGCTGCAACACCAGCGCAATGGCAATCATGGCATTCATCAGCCCGGGGCCGAGAATGGCAACCAGCACCAGCGCCAGAATAAGCGACGGAAAGGACAGGATAATATCCATTACGCGCATGATGATTGTATCAACCACCCCGCCGAAAAAGCCCGCAACCAGCCCCACAGTCACACCGGAAATCAGCGATAAAACCACCACGACAAGACCGATAAACAGCGAATATTGCGAACCGTAAATCAAACGGGACAACACATCGCGGCCAACCGCATCTGTGCCAAGCAGAAAAGCCGCCTTGCCGCCCTCTTCCCACACCGGCGGGGTAAGCAGCGCATCGCGATATTGCTGGGTCGGATCATGCGGTGCCAGCAAGGGCGCAAAAACCGCAATCAGCACCAGAGCAATAAAAATGAAAAGACCGATAACCGCCCCGCGGTTAACACTGAAATAATACCAGAAATCGGCCAGCTGACGCCGAAGCGACATATCAACCGGCTTATCCACAGGCACTGTAGAATCACTCATCACAAAACCTCACTTATGCCGGATGCGCGGATTGATTAAGCCGTAAAGCAAATCAACAGCCAGATTAACAACCATAACCAGAATGGCGATCAGCAGCAGGCCGCCCTGTACGGACGGATAATCACGACGGAAAATACTGTCGATCATCCATTTGCCGATCCCCGGCCAGGAGAATATTGTTTCAGTCAAAATAGCGCCACCGAGCAAAACGCCAACCTGCAGGCCAATTGTCGTGACAACAGGAATAAGCGCATTGCGCAAGGCATGAAGCCCGATAACACGCCGCTGGCCAAGCCCCTTGGCACGCGCTGTGCGCACATAATCCTCACCCAGCACTTCCAGCATGGCAGAGCGCGTTTGGCGGGCAATCACAGCCATAGGAATGGTTGCCAGCACGATTGTCGGCAAAATCAGGTGTGAAACCGCAGAGGCAAAAGCCCCTTTTTGCCCTGACAGCAAGCTGTCAATCAGCATGAAACCTGTGACCGGCGGGAAAAAATACATCAGCGAAATACGGCCGGATACCGGTGTCCACTGCAAAACGCCGGAAAACAGAATGATCAGCAGCAAGCCCCACCAAAAGATCGGCATGGAATAACCAACAAGGGCAACCCCCATAGAGGTCTGATCAAACCAGGAGCCGCGTTTGACCGCAGCAAACACACCGGCAGGAATACCAATCAGCACTGCGAGCACAATTGCACAAACCGCAAGCTCGATCGTTGCCGGAAACAGCGCCATAAATTCTGCAATAACCGGCTTTTTTGTCACCATAGACATGCCGAAATCGCCATGCAGCAGGTTCCAGATATAATCCAGATATTGCTGCCACATCGGTTTGTCGAAACCAAATTGATGCATCAGTTCCGCATGGCGCTCAGGCGAAACGCCGCGCTCACCTGCCATCAGCAACACCGGATCCCCCGGCAATACCCGCACAAAACCGAAGGCAAGCAAAGTGATGCCTAAGAATGTCGGTATAAGATAAGCAATTTTACTTAAAACAAATCGTATCATGGATACAGCAAGACCGGGCGCTGAATAAACCACCCAGCGCCCGGTCATTCTCCCTTAAGAATTACTCGGAAATATCAACGCCGTCAAAGCGATGAATACCGACAGGGTCCATCTTATAACCGGTTACTTTGGTTGACATAGGCATAAACACGGTTGAATGCGCAAGTGTATTCCATGGAGCTTGCTCCTTGAAAATAACCTGTGCCTGCTCATAAAGCTTGGCACGCTCAGCCTGATCAGCAGTTACCTTTGCCTTCTGAATCAGCGCCTCAAAGTCTTCATTACACCATTGCGCACGGTTATTATTTCCGACACCAGCACAACCGAGCAAAACACCAAGGAAATTATCCGGATCACCATTATCACCGGTCCAGCCAAGGATCACAGCACCATCGCGGTCTTTATCGCTCGATTTCTTGAGATATTCACCCCATTCCATCGAAACGATTTCAGCCTTGACACCAACCTTTTCAAAGTCGGCTTGCATCAGCTCTGCAGTGCGGCGCGCATTTGGCATATACGGGCGGCTGACAGGCATAGCCCAAAGCTTCATTTTCAGGTCTTTTACGCCGGCAGCTTCCAGTGCTTTTTTCGCGGCTTCCGGATCATATTTATCATCTTCAATAGCATTATTATAACCCCACATTGTTGGCGGGATTGGATTTTTGGCAACCTGACCGGAAGACTGGAACACAGCATCAATAATAGCCTGCTTATTGACGGCCTGATTAAGTGCTTTACGCACTTCCGGCTTATCAAAAGGCGCGACAAGTGTATTATAAGCAAAATACGCAATATTCAGACCGGCCTGCTCCTCAACCTTGAGGTTTTTATCAGCCTTGAGGCCTTCAATATCAGCAGGTGCAGGATAAGCCATAATATGGCATTCGCCAGCCTTCAGCTTCTGTGCACGAACTGCAGGATCTGTCGTAATTGCAAAGACAAGATCATCAATTTTTTCTTTACCACCCCAGTAATCAGGATTGGCTTTATAACGAATGATTGCATCCTTCTGATAGGCTACAAAAGTGAACGGACCGGTACCCACAGGGAACTGGTTCATATTTTCCTTTTTGCCCTCAGCCTCAAGTTTATCAGCATATTCCTTGGAAAGAATAGAAGCAAAATCCATTGCCAGATTAGCAATAAAAGGCGCTTCAGGACGGGTCAAAACAAATTTAACCGTGTGGTCGTCCACCTTGACAATTTCCTTAATCAAGGTGCCCATTTCCATACTGTCAAAATATTCATAAGAAATACCCGCAGTATATTCATGCCACGGGCTGCTCTTATCGCTCTGACGGTTAAATGAGAAAATCACGTCATCGGCATTAAATTCGCGTGTTGGCGTAAAATAATCTGTTGTCTGAAATTTTACGCCCTTGCGTAAATGGAATGTATATTCCAGACCATCTTCTGACACGTCCCACTTCTCTGCCAGCCCCGGAATAACTTTTGTTTCTCCGTGCTCAAATTCAACCAGCCGGTTATAGGCTGTGCGCGAAGCAGCATCAAACGTATCACCACCTGTATAAGGTGCCGGATCAAATCCTTCCGGTGAAGCTGGTGAACAATAAACAAGCGTCTTGGCTGATGCCGCAGCCGATGCGCCAAACATCATTGCTGCGGTTAAAGCTGTCGCAGCAAAAAACTTTGCAGAAATTTTCATCTTAGGCCTCCACCCGATAGATTTGCCGCAGCCATTCTTAAGCCGCAGTCTGGGTTAAAAAAGCATTTTGCACGGCAAAAAGGCAAGTTGATTTTACGTTCCGGTCAATGATGCGTATGTTTTAGAACCATTTCAATATAACAAAACAATAATATATATTTGATTTTAAAACATATTTCACGATTTTAAATCGTTTTATCAGGCAATGGAAATTCGCTGTTTTTCTCTGTAAAACTGTTAAAAACAGCAAGGCGGATATATATCAAAATAAGAATCGCAGCAGTACCCGATGTTACGCCAACTCTTTGATTGATCAGAATAAACAGGACAGGACTATGAGTGCGAACAAAGATGTCATACAACAAACAACAGATGACGTGCGGGAACAAGCACAAAAACTTATCACCGCAGCCACCTATGGCGCACTTGCGGTACTTGATCCGCAAACAGGCCATCCCGGTGTAACGCGCGTGGCAGTTGCAACCGATTACGATAATACCCCCCTGCTTCTTGCCTCAGGCCTTGCCTCCCACACACCGGCGCTTGATGCAAATCCGGCCTGCTCTCTCCTTCTTGGCGAACCTGCCGTAAAAGGCGATCCGCTTGTCCATCCGCGGATTACACTTGCGTGCCGCGCACAAAAATTCACCCGTGAAGATGAAGATTATCCTCGCCTGCGCAATCTGTTTCTGGAGAAGCGGCCAAAAGTAAAACTCTATATCGACCTTGGCGACTTTGTTATTTTTCGTCTCAATATTGAAAGTGCATCGCTAAACGGTGGCTTTGGCAAAGCCTACCAATTAAACGCAGAAGATATTCTGCTCACAAAAGTAACAGCAAATGTAATAAAATAAATGTTCTGAAAACGACACAACACACATCGGCTCATAACAAGCACCTGACTTAATTTTCAAATCGTAAATTACGGTTCACGAAAATGTGCATAAGTCGCAATTATTTTTATCCGCGAAATTTGCAGGATGATTTATTTTCATCACTTCATGAAAATAAATCATTATAAAATTCTATATTTATTTGTACTTTTAATGACATAAGCCGAATTTTGTGAAATCAGGACACATAAAAATTCATCCACAATCAAATCGATTATAGTCTTGAAGCAAAATCAAATTTTTCAACCTATTTAAAATAATTCTTGCAAATATCAATTCTATTGGTAGTTGTAATAGTGCGTTTGTAATTTTCTTATAAACGCGCCAACAAAATTGCTGTCATACGGGGGTAGGACTGCACATGAAACATGATAATATTTATTCCAATCTTGTCGATAATGCTGATCAGGCGGCCGATTTTCTTTCGGCTCTGGCCAATAACAAGCGTTTGCTGATCCTGTGCAAGCTGCTTCACAACGAAATGTCCGTTGGAAACCTTGCAAAAGCCATTGATCTCAGCCAATCAGCGCTGTCACAGCACCTTGCAAAATTGCGCGCGCTCAATCTGGTATCAACAAGGCGGGATGCGCAAACCATTTATTATATTGTATCTTCACCGCATATTGAGCTGGTGCTGTCAACCTTGGGCAGTCTTTACCTGTCCCGTACTGAAGAAAAACGGGAAGCATTCGCTTAAACCCTGATGATCCATCAGAATAATAATATTACGAACGTAATATTCATTGATAATCAAGAAGATAAGCGCCTAGGCGCTTATCTCGACATAAAAGAAAAAGATCTCGTTGGCCGGCAATCGAGATTCATTGCAGAAGGCAAGGTTGTTTTAAATGTCCTTCTGAATTCGTCGTATTTTGAGACAGAATCCATACTTATTTCAAAAAATAAGCTTGCAGGAATGCAGCCGATACTTAAACATTGCCCTGCACAAGTTCCGATCTATGTTGTCAGCCCGGATCATATGGATAAGATCGCCGGCTTCCATGTCCATCGCGGTATTCTTGCTGTCGGCAAAAGAAAAAATGAAAATAATATCAATGATTTAATTAATAACCTATCATCTAATTCCCTGCTTGTCATTCTCTGCGGCATATCCAATCACGATAATATCGGCTCTGTTTTTCGCAATGCAGCCGCGTTCGAAGCTGCTTGTGTACTTCTGGATGAAACCTGCTGTGATCCGCTTTATCGCAAGGCTATCCGCGTCTCTGTGGGCGCCAGCCTGCAAGTGCCCTATGTGCAGGCTGGTAATATTGACAGTATAGTCCAGACGGTTTCAAAAGCCGGTATTCAGCTGATTGCTCTTTCACCCGGCAGCAGCCAATCCCTGTATGAATTACCGGTTTCAGGCCCCGCAGCCCTGCTGCTTGGTACGGAAGGCGAAGGCTTACCTCAACATCTTCTTACATCGCTGCAAACAGCGCGCATCCCTATGTCAAAACAATTCGACAGCTTGAATATTGCCACAGCCTCCGGCATTGCGCTGTCCTGTCTCAGCCGTACCAAATTCAGCTAATTCGGCTAATTCCGTTTTTAAAACTGTATAATAATTTAATAATCACAATTCAAAAAGATAAATATGCACCTATTAGTTGCATTAATATTACCTAAATTATTGATCCGCTAAATATACTAAATATATGAAATATAATAGTATTTTACTTATACAAAGTATGCTTCAAAAGAAATTGATACAATCTATCAAAATCCGAGATACAGCCTTCAGCTTATAGTATTATTAAGGCAGTCAGCCGCCTTTAAAAACTGTTACCAATATAACAATCGCCAATTATAATTCATCTTTTAAAACCGGCATTTTTACAAGCCAGCCCATACCTCTCAGATCAAGGTAAATCATATAAAATATGCATCACAGTACAGATTATTCAAAACCTGATTATGTCCCCTCCTGTCATTGTTATAAATCTGTTTTATGTAAAAAATCATATTCCGCACTCATTCTGCCCCCTGTTGAGAGGGGAGTATATAAATGCCACAAACATTATACTCCGCCCTCCCCTGCATCAAAAAACGAATCAAAAAAATGCCTGCACAAGGCAGGCATTTTATGCGTGTGATTTTTATTAAAAGATCAGGCAGCAGAAACAGGGGATGATGTCGCATTCGGAACATCGTCAGTCAGACGGCGGAGCATTTTCTCCGCTTCCGGCGCCCGTTCCGAACGGGCAATAAAACCACCGCCATAAACACGGGCACTATTGCTGTCGTCAGAATAAAGGGCGCAAGCCTGCCCCGGCGCTATACCGCTTTCCCCGTCAATCAGTTCCACCCATGTCTGCCCATCAGCATGATGCAGCACTGCAGGTTTAGGCGGACGTGTTGAACGTACTTTGGCAAAAATTTCCATTCCTTCCGCAGGCAGGTCACCAAGCGGGCAATCCCCCAACCAGTTCACATCACGCAGAAAGACTTTATGGGTTTCCAGCGCCTCACGCGGCCCCACAATAACCCGCGCATTGGCTGCATCCAGATGCACAACATAAAGCGGCTCACCGGTGGCAATGCCGATACCGCGGCGCTGGCCAACAGTATAATGCACAATCCCTTCATGATCACCCAATACACGGCCATCTATATGCACAATATGCCCGCGTGTTGCTGCTTCCGGTTTCAACCGTGAAATAATATCGGAATATTTGCCCTGCGGGACAAAGCAAATATCCTGGCTGTCCTGCTTTTTGGCAACGGTAAGCCCCATCTCCTCAGCCATTGCGCGCACCTGCGCTTTAGGCAGATTGCCAAGCGGAAAGCGCAGATAATCAATCTGCTCCTGCGTAGTGGCAAAAAGAAAATAGCTCTGGTCACGGTCTGAATCCACCGGCCGGTATAAAGCGCGATGCGCACCATTGGCGCCGCTGCGGATATAATGGCCGGTTGCCAGTGCCGCCGCGCCCAGATCCCGCGCTGTAGCCAGAAGATCGGCAAATTTTACCGTTTGGTTACAGGCAACACATGGAATAGGCGTTTCACCACTGACATAGCTGTTGGCAAAAGGATTAATCACCGCCTCACGAAAACGCGCTTCATAATCCAGCACATAATGAGGAATACCGAGACTTTCGGAAACACGGCGTGCATCTTCAATATCCTGCCCCGCACAGCAGGAGCCGGCACGATGCACGGCAGCGCCATGATCATAGAGCTGAAGTGTAACACCGACAACATCATAGCCTTCCCGCTTGAGAATGCCGGCCACAACAGAAGAATCAACGCCCCCGGACATTGCAACAACAATGCGCGTATCCTCCGGCTTACCGGGTAAATCGAGGCTGTTCAGTTTCATGATAGATCCGCATCTGGGCATAAAGCCCTAAATCTTGCTGTAAATTCTCCCCTTATATAGGCTATTCATACACGACTTGCCAAGATGCCGCAGGGAAAACGTGTTTTTTAAATATTTTATTCCGGCCTCAAAAGACGGAAAAATGCATAAAAACCGCTCAAATACGGCATTTTTCAGCATTTCAGGCGCATTCTTTAATAAAAATTATTATTTATTACCAGAGCCTTACCAAGTGTTTAGCTCTTTTTTAAAGCTGTGCCGTTATCGTGATCTGCGATTGGGTCCTTGAGTGTTGTGTAGAGAGTACAATGACCGATCTGGTAAGACCACGAGTAAAATATGTCATCGGCCCGGACGGCAGTCCGCTCACCGTGGCAGATCTGCCGCCGTCAAATACACGGCGCTGGGTCATCCGCCGCAAGGCTGAAGTTGTTGCCGCCGTGCGCGGCGGCCTCCTCAGCCTTGAGGAAGCCTGCCAGCGTTATACGCTGACAGTGGAAGAGTTTCTGTCTTGGCAGTTGTCCATCGACGAGCATGGCCTCGCCGGTTTGCGGACAACCCGCATTCAACAATACAGACACTAATCATTATAACCTCCAGTGAGGTCTGTAATGACACAAAATAAGGATTTGCCGCCTCTCGCGGTGCATTCTGGAGATTAAGCCGGAGAGTTCATCTCCGGCTTTCTTCTTTTTTTAAAAGCAGTTTCGCCAATGAAACACCCCGCATCCGCGCCCGCATATTGCACACGCAAGCCCTTACATTTCATGCAGCTCGCCAGTCTGCCCGCCACTTCCTGTATCTGCAAACAAAAATGCATAATTCCTTAGACCGCGGGGTTTAAGGAATTATGCATTTAAAACGATGTTACGCGCTCTGAACTTCAGCGCAAATCCACAAGGCTGAAGCGGAAAGATTTGGTTATGACGCGCCGGTAATAGGAATTATCAGGCAGCGGAGCTGAGCATACTTATAAAAACATACTTAGTCGTATGCGAGCACCGAAAACGGAGAAAACTGCCATTTATAATCCGCCGGAACCAAAATCTCAGCCGATCATAACACGACGATCATAAACCGGCGCCTCTTCAGCTTCACGCATTTTGCCATCCCGGGTTTCCAATGCTTCTGCACGGGAAAGGTCTGCTTCAGCCTCAAGAAGTTCAGCTTCCGCGGCTTCTTTCTGCGCCATCAGATCACGGATCGAATCAAACAGATTATCGCGGCGCTGACGTGCAGCCTTGGCAAAAGTCGGATAAGCAAAATGTGACGTGTCAGTGATACCGGCCTTGCGCTCTTCTGACTGAATCTGCGCGTCCAATTCCCCGGCCATACGCTCAAACTCACCCATCATCAAATCAAGCTGGCCGATTTGCCGGCGCTTTTCTTTTACCTGAAACAATTTCAGCCGGACAAGACTCTCACGTGGCTTCATACGCATTACTCCTTGAACACCATCCCCACAAACGCTGATTTGCACCCCGCCGCCTGTGAGCTACCCTCTACGCAAAAGAAACCCCTGAATTTTGAAACAAAAAATTAAGATTTAAGGTTTTTGGTAACCATTCCTTTACGTACAGCGTTAATCATAGCGGTTAGGACTTAAGGCTAGGTAAATTAGCTGTGTTTTTTCAGCAACATTAAAACTTTGAATCCGATGAATCAGTTGCAAGGATTTCTTAAACCTTTTTATTAAGAAATAAACTGGCTCTTTTTCATTTGTTTTCAACGCTTTAGCTGAAAATTCTACCTTTTGAATATTTACTATTGCCAAGAAGAATCATATTTTGTTAACCATTCGGTGGCAGACTTGGTTCAAAGCGAGTGCTGTAGGCAGATAACTGCCGGATCAGGTTAAGCGGCGAAAAAAAGGATTCTGAGATGCGCGTTCTTTTGATTGAAGACGATAGTGCAATTGCACAAAGCATCGAGTTGATGCTCAAGTCTGAGAGCTTCAATGTTTACACAACAGATCTGGGCGAAGAAGGCATCGATCTGGGTAAACTTTATGATTATGATATTATCCTGCTGGATCTGAACCTGCCGGATATGTCGGGCTATGAAGTGCTGCGCACATTGCGCCTCTCGAAGGTTAAAACCCCTATTCTCATCCTCTCCGGCATGGCAGGCATTGAAGATAAGGTTCGGGGCTTAGGCTTTGGCGCTGATGATTATATGACCAAGCCTTTCCATAAAGATGAGCTGATTGCCCGTATTCATGCAATCGTTCGCCGCTCCAAAGGCCATGCACAATCTGTTATCACCACCGGCGATCTGGTTGTAAATCTGGATGCCAAAACTGTTGAGGTTGGCGGCCAGCGCGTTCACCTCACCGGCAAGGAATATCAGATGCTGGAGCTGCTCTCCCTGCGTAAAGGCACCACCCTTACCAAGGAAATGTTCCTCAACCATCTTTATGGCGGCATGGATGAGCCGGAACTTAAAATTATTGATGTCTTCATCTGCAAATTACGCAAGAAGCTTGATGCCGTTTCCGGTAATCAGAACTATATTGAAACCGTATGGGGGCGCGGCTACGTATTGCGCGATCAGGAAAGTATCGAACATCGTGAAATTGCCTGATTAGGCAGGCTTTCACTTCTTTTAAAAAAGGCCGGAGCATCATAACAGATACTCCGGCCTTTCAATATATAAGCCCCGCCAAATGAACTGCCCCATAATTGGACGATCAGCAGGCTCAGGCGTTTTTTTAATATCTTGCAGCAAAAGATATAAAAAACCGCATAGCCGGATAACCATGCGGTTTCAAAATTTTACAGCTGTGCATTATTCAGCATAGTTACGCATCAGCACGCAAACGGCCTATTCATTATCTGCCAGGGTTCCCGCATCTGCAGCAACTGCAGCATCATCATTTTCAGGCACATCACCTGCAAAAGCCGGCTCAACCTGTTTTTTAACGGCGCGAAAGGCAATTTCCTCCTCGCTCTCGTCAATAATAATATCCATTCCGGCCTCTTCAGCCAGCAATAATGTGTAGTAAGGCTGCACAGAATGGGCATCAATTGCCTCTTCCGGCACAATACCTTCATGCAGCGCCTTGAATTTTTGCGGAACACGCAACATGCGGCCACGGGTTTTGACACAGAATTTCGGATCCGTTTCAACATCTTCCAGCACCACATCCAGATTTCCGCCACGCGGAATAGATGAAATACCGGTCAAAATCAGGTTAAGCAGTAATTTAACCTGATTTTTGGGCAGAAAAGCGCGATTTCCTGTCCAGGTAAATTCCGGTTTTTCATTGGCCATATAGGCTGAAGCAACATTCTGAGCATCACCGGTATCAATCTGCACCCCTGCAGAACCGGCTGCACCAAATGCAATCCGGGCAAATTGCAGACGGGCAGAAGCATTGCGCGCACTGGCAGCAATCAGCGCCATTGCATCTTCATCCGCCCCGCCCTCTTCCAGCAGTTCCAGACCGTTATTAATCGCACCGACAGGGGAAATAATATCATGGCAAATGCGGCTGCACAGCAATGCCCCCAGATCAGCAGCAGAAAGAACAACAGGCAAGGACATAGATCTTATCTCCAAATCTCGTAATTGCCCGCAGGCAAATTTCATTTCCGGTGCGCAGCACATTTCATATCTGCCGCACACGCTCCGCTTTTTACATATATATCCGGTCTATCTGGTAACAATATCCGGCCTGTCCGGCAACAACGGCAGATAACGAATCACTCTTATATGAAGTGATAACAGGATCATACGCCGGCTGCAGGCCGCAATTATGCGCCAACAGGCTTAATGATTACCAAATATATGCGTAAAAACAATTTCAAAGCGGTTTCATTAAGCCATTGAAAGGACAATTTTCCATATAAACATTTCAACAAGGTTTTTGCGTTTAAAATAGCATTTGAATCTGTGCGGGAAATAAGGGCTATTGCCTGTTTTTGCCGTCATAGCAATTGCACAGCACCAAAAACAGCCTGTGCACACCGGATAAAGCAATCATAAGAATTGCACATCCGAACAGGGATAAAACAGAGGCGGAAAGTTTCTGCCCGCTGTTTCAAGACCACAGGACGGGGCCGATTTTCATCGGAAACAAGGCCTGTCCGCGTCAGCCAGAGTGAGCCAAGCAGCCAGAAGGATATATTTATGGCGACCCTAAACCTGTCCTCTTTCCGTATGCGATGTGCCGCGGTTCTGTTAGGATTTTTGGCTCTGTTCATCATGTTTTCGCAACAGGCCAGAGCCAATGAAGGCTTCAGCATGGAGGAGATCATTGCTTCCGGCCACCGTTTTTTTGGCTCAACATCAGGCGGCATAGCTTCTGCAATTGAAAAAGTATTCCAGAATTACGGCCTGCCAAATGGCTATATTCTGGGGGAAGAAGGCTCAGGTGCATTTGTCGGCGGCCTGACCTATGGCGAAGGCATGCTTTACACCAAAAATGCCGGCGATCACAAAACATACTGGCAAGGGCCTTCTCTTGGCTGGGATTTTGGCGCGCAAGGCTCCCGCGTTATGATGCTTGTTTATAATCTGGATGATGTAAACCAGGTATACGGGCGCTATGCCGGTGTCTCCGGTTCTGCCTATGTCATTGCGGGTGCCGGTTTCAATGTGCTTAAACGCTCCAATATTTTACTGGTGCCAATACGCACCGGTGTTGGTGCAAGGCTTGGTGTCAATATTGGCTATCTGAAACTAACACCGCGCGCCACATGGAACCCGTTCTGACTTTTATCGGGGCAATAAGATAATTTAAGAGAGGATGATGCAATTCTCTCTTATTCGTCTTTAACGGATCTGTCCCGCATCTGTATTGCATAGGATGAAAGAGCCGCTCAATAAAGATCAGAATCAGTAAAAAACAAACGCCGGCATGATACGGCAATACAGCCCGCCCTATAATCTGCAGGCACCGGAGATGATCAGAACGTGATACAATCAGCACTGGTTTTTCTGCTGGGCTTTTTATGCGCAGCATTTCTGATTTTACTGGTCGCGCCATTATTCTGGAAGCGGGCGCATTATCTGTGGCAAAAACAGATGGCCGCGCAATTACCGGTTTCTCTCACATCTATTGAAGCAGACCGCGATCTGCTGCGCGCCACCCATGCTGTTGCCCTGCGCAAAGCAGAAATGCAGGCTGCCGCCCTGCGGGAAAAGCATATACAAGCCCTGTTGCAGATCAGTGCTGACCGCAGCGAACTCGAAAAAATTCCCCAACTTAAACATGAGCTTGACCAGTTACAGCAACAACAGAAAAATGATCATAGCCATATTGGCGCCTTGCAGGATGAACTCTCTGTTTTACAGAGCCAACAACAAAGCGCATCGCAAGAAAATGCTCGCCTGCAACGTCAGAGCGAGGCCTTGAGCAAACTTAGTGATACTTTGCGGCAGGACGTTGCCGCACGTGAAAAGGAAGCCGATCGTCTGCGTCGGGAAGCGCATGATCTGCGGCAAGAAAAAAAACAACTCATCAGCGCCAAATCAGAACTGGCCTCACAGGTGATCGCATTGGAAACATCGCTTGAAAGTGAAAAGCGCCGCAATCAGGCGCTTGAAGAAAAATTACACCGGCTGATCACCGAACTTTCAGATACGAAAGAAAAGCTGGAGCGCCACAGTAAAGATCTTTTGCGCGCGCAAAAACAACCTGAACAGATTGCGCAGGCGCTGAGTGCCGGTGATCAGAAACTGCGTGAGCAAATCAGTGAACTGGCAGCAGAAATGGTTGCCAGAACTGCAGCAAAGGAGGGAGAAAACTCTCCTATTCACGCATTATTGAAAGAAGCGCCGCAAATACCTGATACTGGCAATAAAAGCCGCAAGAAAAAATCAAAACCTAAAAGCCTGGCAGGACGGATTAAAAAAATCAACGTCTGAGCCAGCTCAGTTCGGGATCAGGCAACTATAGCGCGGCGCAATATGTAACAATATTCGTTGCGCTTTGCCGGTTATGAAGAACAAGCCGCGCCATCATCGCATATATGGACGCCGATATATCACGGTCTCCGGAACCTTTTGGCTCCATCTGCCAGCGGATTTTCATGAAAAATAAAATGGTAGCGGAGGACGGATTCGAACCGCCGACACAAGGATTATGATTCCTCTGCTCTAACCTACTGAGCTACTCCGCCCCAGATTGCCTGCAATGCCATATCAGCTCTTTGCGAAGCACCTGTTCTCATTGGGGAACGGCGCCCGTATAAGGTGCTATATGCATAGCTGTCAAGCACTGTTATGCATAAATCGTCCTTGTAATCCATCTTTTGCAAAGTTATTGAGTTTTCAACAAGCAAAGGCAGGAAAATATGGCACCGCGTATAGCAGTTCTCGGTTGTGGCTATTGGGGCAACAACCATATCCGCACTCTTAAGAGCCTCGGCGCTCTGGCAGCTGTCTGTGATATTGATCCGTCACGCTCGGCAAAATTTGCTGCCGATTATGGTGTTGAGCAAATCAGTGTGGATGATCTTTTTTCAGCAAAGCATATTGATGCGATTGTTATGGCGCTGCCGGCGCAGTTTCATGCGCAATATGCAATCCGCGCTGTGGAGAACGGTAAGGATGTACTGGTTGAAAAGCCAATTGCCCTGACGGTTGCTGATGGTGAGGCTGAAATTGCCGCCGCCCGAAAATATGGCCGTATTTTTATGGTCGGGCATATTCTGCGCTTTCATCCGGCTTTTGAAAAACTACTGCAATTGGCGCAGGCGGGTGAGCTTGGCAAGATCGGTTATATTCAGGCGCATCGCATTGGTCTTGGCAAGTTTCATGGCCAGAATGATGCACTCTGGGATCTTGCGCCGCATGATTTGTCGATGATCCTGGCGCTGACAGGCTGTGAGCCGGATGAAATCCGCGGTGAAGGTGCGGCAATGATCGATCATCTGAGCGATTTTGCTCATTTGCACATGCATTTTCCCAATGGCATCCGCAGCCATTTATTTGCCTCACGCCTGAACCCGATTATGGATCGCCGTCTGGCAGTCATCGGCGATAAGGCAATGGCCGTTTTTGATGATGCAGAACCCTGGGAGCGCAAGCTTGCCCTTTACCGCCATAAAATCTGGCAGGAAAACGGGCAGATTGCCTTTACCAAAGCCGATCCGGATTATGTGCCGCTACAGGAAGGCATGCCGCTGACACGAGAGCTTGAACATTTTATCCATTGTATAGAAACACGTGAGACGCCGCGCACCAATGGTGAAGAGGCTGTGAGTGTTCTGCGTATTCTGACCAAGGGGACCGTGCACCATCGGGCACATTCGTCTTAATCACAGATATTTGAGATATCCGGCTCTGTGCCAGAGCGGTAATATTAATAAATTAAGATAACTGACCACAATTGGCTGTTTTTTCTTTTAAAAAACCGCCTGATTGTAAAAAAATCCGGATAAGGATGATAAAACAAAAAGATAATGCGGCTTATCGGAGCAATAAACCAGCAGGCCGCTTATTGTGACTATTCTGCGAAATAACGGGAGACGCGATATTCCGCACCTGCCTCAAGCTGTGTTACATTATTTGCTAAACAGTGAATGATCCAGCATGGCGAAGTCTCTTTTACGGGACTAAATAATACTCGATTCGCGGGTGCGCGCGTGCAGTTTGCGGATCAATTGATATTGGAGCCGATATGCAATTCATTGATCTTGTGAGCCAGCGCGCTCGCATTGAAGACCGTCTTAATGCTGCAATTCTTAAAGTTGTTGCGGAAGGCAAATATATTCTCGGGCCTGAAGTGGCCGAATTTGAAAAGCAGCTGGCAGATTATGTGGGTGTAAAACATGTTCTGGCCTGCGCCAATGGCACAGATGCGCTGCAAATGCCATTAATGGCTATGGGCATTGGCCCTGGCGATGCTGTATTTTGCCCAAGCTTTACTTTTGCTGCAACGGCAGAGGTCGTGGCATTGGTTGGCGCTGATGTTGTATTTGTGGATGTCGAAAAAGACACCTACAATATGAATGCTGCGCAGCTTCAGGCTGCCATTGATGCCGTGCGCAAGGAAGGCCGCCTGAAGCCAAAGGCAATTATTGCCGTTGATCTGTTTGGCCTGCCGGCTGATTACCGCGCAATTATGGCTATTGCCGACAAAGAAGGCTTGAAAGTAATCTCTGATGCTGCCCAGTCAATCGGCGGCAAACGTGACAATGCCATGTGCGGCTCTTTCGGCCATGTGGGCGCTACCAGCTTCTACCCTGCCAAACCCCTTGGCTGCTATGGAGATGGCGGCGCAGTCTTTACCAATGACGATGAACTGAACGACATTCTGCGTTCCATCCATTTCCATGGTAAGGGTGAGAGCCAATATGACAATGTTCGTATCGGCCTGAACTCACGCCTTGATACAATTCAGGCTGCGGTTTTGCTGGAAAAACTGGCTATTCTTGAAGATGAGATGGAAATCCGCCAGAAGGTTGCACAGCGCTATGCAGATGGTCTTGGCGATATTGTCAAAGTAACCCGCCCTGCCAGCGGCGTGCGCTCTGCATGGGCGCAATATTCTATTGAAACCGAAGGCCGGGATGAGCTGAAGGCACATTTGCAGTCAAAGGGTATTCCTTCAGTCATCTATTATGTAAAGCCGCTGCATCTGCAGACTGCCTATAAACATTACAGGGTTGCTCCGGGCGGTTTGCCGGTTTCAGAAGCCCTGCCCTCACGCATTTTAAGCCTGCCAATGCATGCTTATCTTTCGCAAGAAGATCAGGACAGTATTATAGCTGCAATTCGTGAATTTCACGGCAAATAAGTTATAAAACATTCTATATAAAATAAATATAAAGGCCGGGTGAAAGAACATCCGGCCTTTATGCTGGATTATTCTCGTCAGCATTATGCAATATAATAAATATTCAGAACGGCTCCGATGTCTCTATTTTAAACAAACCATATAAGATAAAACCCATCTGTCTCACATATTGAATTTTAAAAAAAATAATATATTCCTTTGAATAAATTAGCTTTCGCGATAGTAAGAGATGAAAAACCCTCTTTAGTCAGAAATTTTGGCGTGGAATATTATATGATTTTGCACTGTGGAATTTAAAAAACCTTGGGATTTCAACCTTCTTAACAGCTTTGTTCCAAATATTGATACAAATTCGCAACAATTATTCCCCAAATTTATTGCGACTGACTTTAGATAACTTCTCATGCCACACTCATGGATGCGAAAAACTGTGTACTTTGGAGGAAGTAACATGTCGGAGGCCCCCCTATTGCAGAAAACGCGCAAGAGCAGATATATGCACAATCGTCATAAACTGCTTTTTACCAGTGCCGCCTTGCTGACGACGACAAGCTTAGGCTCAGGACCTATTAAATTGGTTGCATGACGAGTGGTGAGTTGATTCAATGGCGACGTCAGGAGGCGTTGCTATGAGTGATTTGTTTTGGTTGTCGCCGGCGCAGATGCGGCGGATTGAGCCATATTTTCCACTGTC